>NZ_DASQIX010000049.1:0-24415 GCF_035631355.1 Alloacidobacterium sp. | reverse complement strand
CATGGCGGGCGATTTCCATCTGAATGCGCCTGAAGCTCCATCTACACCCGGGCCGTCGCGGACTCCCATCACAAATGCCACGTCGAATTACAACCAATTTCGCGTCTCGGCCAGCTATGGGGCCGCGACCAAAGCTGGCCTGAGCGCGGGAACGAGCATCGGGTGGGACTTTGTCCAGAACCAATTGCAATACGGCGCGGGTCAGGCGGCCTACAACTGGGACTGCTGCGGCCTGAGCTTCGAGGTACGGCGCTATTCGCTGGGAGCAGTGCGTGATGACACGCAGTATCTCTACAGCTTCACACTGGCAGGAGTAGGTTCCGCAGGCAGCCTGCGCCGCGCAGCACGTATATTTTAAGCATGGATCTGAAGGCGTATTGGGAGACCGTCCACGAAACAAAAGCACAGGACGCCGTCAGTTGGTACCGTGCGCATCTGGAGATGTCGCTGGCGCTCATTGAACGCGCAGACGTTGAGCCCTCCGCGTCCATCATTGATGTTGGCGGGGGCCAATCCACGCTGGTCGATGACTTGTTCGCGCGGGGACACAAGAATCTGACCGTTCTGGACATTTCCGCAACTGCTCTTGAGGCAGCGAAAAAACGGCTCGGCGAAAACGCAGCCAGCATCCACTGGATTGCAGCCGATGTGACACAGGCAAAGCTTCCCGAACATGCCTATGACATCTGGCATGACCGGGCCGTCTTTCACTTTCTGACTTCAGAAACGCACCGCTCGGCATATGTTCGGCAGGCAGCCAGATTGCTTAAGAGTGGTGGGCATTTGATCCTAGCCACTTTCGCAGCAAGAGGTCCGGCGCGGTGCAGCGGGCTACAGGTTGTCCGCTACACCACCGAGTCTCTTGCGCGCGAACTGAGCGAGCACTTCCGTCTGATCGAAAGCGCGGATGAACTACATCGGACTCCGAATGGCAGAGTACAGCCATTCGTCTATGCCCGCTTTCGAGCCATATGAACACACCGGCTCTCATCTAAATGAGATAATCAGGAGACAGATTTCTCCCACCGGAGAAAGGTGGTTTTCTTGTTTCGAACCCGGATTTTCCTTGGCTGCATGGCCATTCTTTTAGCAGCCGGATGCAAGGCGCAGGACACCCCGCTCAGCCCTAAAGTCGACCGTCGCATTGAGATTCTCGTGCGCTCGCAGCTTAATGTGCCGCAGGACTGGAACGTCACTGTAGGCCCGCGCACGAAGAGCGACATTGCGGGATTTGATACTGTGCCGATTACATTTTCGTCGTCCGCCGATCCGACGAAGAGACAGACGCTGAACTTTCTGCTCTCGAAAGATGGCAACACGCTCGCGCGCCTCTCAAAATGGGACATCAGCAAAGACCCGGCGGACCTGATTTCGACCGACAGCCGCCCCGTGCGCGGCAACCCGCAAGCGAAGGTCACTATCATCAGTTTTGATGACCTCGAATGTCCCTATTGCGCGCGTATGCACGCGCAGCTTTTCCCCGATACGCTCGACCGCTACAAAAACGAGATCAAGGTCGTTTACAAGGATTATCCGCTTATCGATATCCATCCGTGGGCGCTGCATGCCGCTGTCAATGCCAACTGCCTGGCGGCGCAAAGTCCGACGGCTTACTGGAATTACGTCGATTATCTGCACACACATGGCGACGACATCAGCGGACCGAAACGCGACGCCGCGGCGTCGGCAGCTACTCTGGACAAGCTGGCGCGCGATGAGGGCCAGCGGAGTAAGCTCGATTCGGCAAAACTCGATGCCTGCCTGGCCAAGCAGGATGATTCTGTCGTGCGCGCCTCGATCAAGGAAGGCGATGCGCTCGGAGTGGACGGCACACCGACGCTCTTCATCAACGGCGAGCGGTTGTCCGGAGCGCTTCCGGAGTCTCAAGTATGGCTGGCAATTGACCGCGCGTTGAAGGCCGAGGGCGTCACGCCGCCTCAGGAACCAACCAGCGGCGCGGCAGCTAAGCCGGGCGGAAGATAGTGACGGCATTTCATTCATGATTGCGAAGGTGATTTTGAATACACTGGAGAGCGCGCCTGCAGCGTTCCCGAGGAGACATGTGTTGCAACGTTTATCGATGGGCAACTCCCTTTATCAGGCTTTGAAATTTCCTCAGAAGGTGGCTTTCATCGGCGTGGCCGCGCTCTGCTTTGCCGGCATTTCCGGTTGCCGCCGCACGCACGGACCTGACGTTGTAGCAACAGTGAACGGCAAACCAATAATGCGCTCGGAGGTGGAGCAGCTCTACCAGAGCAACCTAGGAGAGTCGAAGCAGCAGCAGACAAAAGAACAAGCCGACATCGTACGCCTGAATATCATTCATCAGCTCATCGATGAAGAAATCCTCATGGAGCGCGCGGCGAAGCTGAACCTGACTGCTTCTGACGAAGAAGTTGAAAACCAGATCAATGAATTCAAAGCACCTTATACGCAGGAAGAGTTCAACAAGAAGCTGTCTGACAGCCATCAGACACTCGACGACCTGAAGCGCCAGATTCGTCGCGCCAAAACCGAAGAAAAACTCTTCAACAAAGAGATCAACTCGAAGATCAACATCACCGATGCGGACATCACGGCGTATTACAACGCGCACAAATCCGAGTTCAACCTCATCGAGCCGATGTATCACCTCGCGCGGATCATGGTGACGTCGATTCCGCTGCCGCCTCAGCAACAGACTGTCAACCTGCAGAACAGCAAAGCTACGAACGATGCGGAAGCAAAGAAGAAGATTCAAACGCTGCACAACCGCCTGGAGAGCGGCGAGGACTTCGGGCTGCTCGCACAGAATTTTTCCGAAGCTCCGGATACAGCGTCAAACGGCGGCGACATGGGCTTTGTCTCCGAGTCGCAACTGCATAGCAGCCCCGATGTTTACAATGCAATCCAGAAACTTAACCCGGGCCAGATCACGGACATTTTGCCCGTATATGACAACCAGCACAAAACGGTTGGCTATGCGATCTTCAAACTCATTGACAAGCAGGCAGCGGGGCAGCGCGAGCTGAACGATCCGCGCGTGCAGCAAACCATTCGCGGACAACTGCGCGATGCCCGGCAGCAACTGCTCCGCAACGCTTACCTGGAAATGCTGCGTGACGAAGCACGAGTGGAAAACTTCTTCGCCGAAGAAATATTCAAGAACGGAGCGCAGTAGAGTCAGAGAGTTCTTTGAAGGGGCACGGCTTTAGCCGTGCCGTAGATGAGCCAATCGAGCGCGGCTTTAGCCACCAAGGGAAGATTCCTCTATGATCCGATACGGCATTCTCGGCTTCGGCCATCACGCCGCCAAGCGTCTTATGCCCGCCTTTGCCGGAGCACAGGTTGCCGGCATGTGGCGACGGGACCCCGCAAAAGCACAGGCGGACGCACGCGCGTTCCATATCCCTCATGTTTTTGATTCGGCCGAAGAGCTTTGCGCGTCTCCGGAACTTGACGCCGTTTTTATCGTCTCGCCTGACGCGCTGCATCTGCCGCATGTGCTGCTCGCGGCGCAGCATGGCAAGCATGTGCTGTGCGAAAAGCCGCTGGGCATGAATGCGGAAGAAGTCGAGAAGATGCTGTTCGCCACGCGCGCTGCCGGAGTCGTCTTCGGCGTCGCACAAAATATGCGGTACAACGCTAGCGTGCAGCTTATCCGCGAATGGATCGCCGAGGGGCGCATCGGCCAGCCGCTGCTCGCGCACGCGCAGTTCTGCTACAACGCCGAGAAGAGCCCGCGCGTGTGGATCTATGATCCCAAGCTCGCGACGGGCGGCCCCATCGGCGATGTGGCCATCCATTGCCTCGATGGCCTGCGCTTCGTGCTGAATACCGACATCACGGAAGTCAGCACGCTCGCCCATAGAGATGCAAATTCTGGAGAAGTTGAATCGCACGCCGTCGTTAACATGGCTTTCGGCAATGGCGCGATAGGCGCCGTCTCCGTGACGACGCGAGGGTCGTATCGGTCGCTCATCGAGATCACTGGCGAGAGTGGCGTCATTCTCTGCGAAAACGGAATGACTGTTGACCATCCTGTCGAGGTCATCCTATATCGGCAGGACAAAGTCGCGGCGCACCAGCGCGTCTCTAATGCTGACGCTTACACCTGTATGATCGACGGCTTTTCCGCCGCGATTGAAGGTCGCGGTGCATATCTCGCGACCGGCGAAGACGGCCTTCATAACCAGCGCGTGCTCGACGCCGCATACAAAAGCTGGCGCACTGGCGAGAAGCAGGCCGTGGAATAGGAACTGCTCCTCAGAACGAGAACGTAATCTGTCCCGTGATCGTCCGCGGCGTCACATAATGCGTTCCGCTGAAGGTTGAGAGGAAGTTGTAGAGCGCATATTTGTCCGTCACATTGACGGCCGTAATACGCGCTCCCCAGCGATATCGGTCGCCGCCAAAGATATTATTTTCACCGGCGGCCAGATCGATTAGGCTGCGCGGCTGAACTCGCGGGGGGTTTTTGTCGTCATTCTCTGTTCCGGGCGCCGGGATTTTCACCAAGTTCGAAGACAATCCGTTCGCGTCGCATTGCGGGAAGCCGAACGTGGGAGTGGCCCGCACGCCATCGCAGGTCAGTCCAGCCTGAAATTGCTGGTCGGGAGTGAAGCCGCTCAACTTGATCCCTGGCTGCCCATTCGGCAGCGTGATCGAAGTCGGGCCGCATCCGCTGTTTGGGTCGGTCACGCCGTAGCACGGCACCGATCCCGCAACTTCTCCGCTATCAAAGCGCCAGTTAAAACCAAACCAGGTGCTGTTGCGCCACGGCAACTGATATTGAATATGCGTGGTCTCATTGAACCGTTCATCATGATCAATCCTGAAGGGGAAACCGCTCTGGCCAACGGTTGCGCCCGCGCCGCCAATCTGCGGCGGGAAGAAGCGCGCCGCTACGGAGGACATAACCACAAACGCGCTGATGTTATGGTAGTTCGGCACTTCTGCGCGCAACGCGAAACCTGGAATTTTTGAATTATGCCAGTTGATGGGGAAAGTAATGGGCGTGTCGCCGAGCACACTGAAATCATAGGCGTTGTGCGTATATTTCCAGATATATTCCCCGCTCAGGACGAGGTTCCTGCCAAATCCTTGCTGCAGTCCGGCATGGAACTCATTGCGGAAGCCTGGCTCCAACCGCGACGAAACTCCCGGCGTGCAATTCAACAGCGGAGAAAGCACGACATCGGAGCAGCCGAGGCTTGATAGGACGAGGTTTTCGTCGAAAGGCGTCTCCAGCGAGCGGCCATAGGACGCGCGCAGCACCGTGTTCGTCTTCTTGATGTTGTACGAAACTCCTACCCGTGGCTGCGCTTCGTGTGCAATCGTAAGCCCGTTGTACAAATCGCCACGAATGCCTGCATCGAAGAGCCAGTTGCCGGCGGTAATCTGGTCCTCGGCATACATGGCCAACTGCTTCACGTCGGTGTGTCCGTAGAATCCAAAGAGGCCACCGCTTCGAGTCAGATCGTAAGGCAGCAAGCTGGCATTTGAAATTGGGATTCGGCTCGTCGTCGGCCGCAGTGCATTGTGCGGGATCGGTAAACCCAATCACAGAATTGCCTTCTGCATCGAGGCAAGGCGAGTTCAGAGTCGGATTGACAATGCCCAGCACATCGTTCTCACGGAGGATGGTGTGCTCATAGATGGCGCCTGCTTTGAAGTTATGAATGCCTCGCACATACGAAATGTCAGAATGCAGGCCCGTATTCAACAGCGTTCGGCGCTGGCCGACGGACTCTGATTGAATAGGCCCAAGATCGGCGAACAGGTTCTCGCTCGGGAAGTAGTTGAAGGCGTCCTTCCTGACGAATGCACCGAGATTGAAGACCGAAGTCTGGCTTAGAAGCCGTGTGTAGGTTGGCGAGATGTTGAATGTCTCAATCCGCGACTTCTGGTCGGTTTCGCCGACGCTGTTTCCAAACTGGTCGAGAACGTTCAGATTGTCATAGGCGTTCGGGGTCTGGAACCACGAACGCGTGTAGTTCAGATTTAAATGGATTGAGTCATTCTCAGTGAACTGGTCGTCAATGCGATCAAAGATGTTCTGCCCGTTGCCCTTCGCATGAAAGACCTTGAACTCGGGCGGATCAAGAAAGCGTCCGGTACTCAGCCCGTCCGCGGTGATGAAGTTGCCCCGGTTCGCCTTGCCGTATCCGAGATCGAAGCCGCCGGTCGCAGTGCCGAATGCGCCGTAAGAAGTATGGATGCTGCCTGTGGGCCTGGTCATCCCCTGACCTGAGCGTGTCGTCACCTTGATGACGAGGCTCGTCTTGTCGCCGTATTCAGCTGGCGGCGCGCCGTCAATCACTTCCATGGACTGAATCGAATTAGAAGGAATCTGATTGGAGAAGACCTTGCTCTGCTGGTCGGTGATCGGCTGGCCATCCACTGAGAATGAGTTCTCCGCATGGTCGCCCATGCCGTGGAACATCCCGTTTGAGTCGGCAGTGACACCGGGCGATGCGAGAGTTACCAGTGAACTTACTGAAGAAGATGCGCTTTCGAGCGGCAGCCTCTCGATCAAGCCGCGGTCAATATTCGTGTGCATGGTCGAATCGTTCTCGACTAGGTCTTCGACGCCTGTCACCACTACCGTATTTGTCGCCGCACCCAGCGCGAGAGCGATGTTTGCAGTCACGGGACAACTGAAGCAACTTTTACTTCTTGCGATGCACTGCTGAATCCGGTCATCGTGACCGTCAGCTGATAAGAATTAAATGGGACGTTGGTGAATTGAAAAAAACCCGCCTGGTTAGTCGCAGTCGTGCGCTCATATTGACTGACTGCATTGCGAATCGAGATTGTTGCTGCGGGAACCACTGCGCCAGTTGGATCCGTAACCGTCCCGCTGACCGTGCCAGAATTGCTAGTAGACTGCGCCTGGAGGGGCAGAGCCACGACGATAAGACCGCAAATGCGAAGAAAAGCGGAAACGATGCCACGTAAAAACGCGCGCATATAGAAACCTCCTAAAAACCTGTTGTATGCCCTGGTGAAAGCGGGTTTAAGCAGCTATCAGGGATACAGGCGGAGGCCGATTGGCGAGTTTATGGATGAATTTTTGACGAGGCCGCTCGGATGGTTTTTCTGTTGCGGCACGCCATACTGGCTGGACTGAAACGGCTACGGTGACAAGGGCGACTGACTGCGCAACCTGGTGCGCTGTGTTGCAGAGCGAGCAGCCTTCGTGATCAACCTGTCCAAGAGGATGCGTATGCGCGACCTGAATGAACCCGACCAGCAGAACTAGCGCAATGCAGAAGACACCAAGCCATCTGGCCCAGGACCATTGAAGGCGCTTCATGTCCGCAAAAACGCGCATATGTTTTCTAAATATAGAACACATCCTGTCGCACCGCAAAAACAAAGGCGAGCGGAAGCATAGCGGAATGTCGGCAATCGCGATCTTTTCCGTGAGATCAAAAAGGCTGAAAACCTACTCGACGACCACCAGCACATCACCTGCAGCGACTGTGCTACCCGGCTCAGCGCGCATCTGAACCACTTTGCCTGCTTTTGGCGATTTCAATTCGTTCTGCATCTTCATGGCTTCAATCACGACGACGCCCTGATGCGCTTTAACCATGTCGCCCACTTTGGCTAGTACGCGAACAACGCGGCCAGGCATGGGAGCGGTCACCGGCTTCGGGCCGTCATCGCCTGCATGCCGCCGGAGGCGCGATTTCAGAGAGCGAGGATCATCGACACGATAAAGCGAACGCTTTCCACCTAGATGGATTGCGACACCTTCGGCGCTTTCTTCGAGCACACAGCGGTACGCGCGGCCACCGGTGTTGAGAGACAGCACGCCGGGACGAAGAACCTGGGCCTCGACATCGAATGCGGGAGCGCCATCAACACTCGCTTGATACCTGCCGCCTTCGTTTTGCGTTAACTCGACCTGCCGCAGCTCGCCTTCTATCTCAATCTGGAGCTTCATGCGCCCAGGCCCTCGCGCCGCCCTGCCTGTTTCCAACCGCTGAAATCGGCATTCGCTTCAACTGCGCTTCCGTTACCGTTCTTCGGCCTTGAGCTTTCAAAGATTGCGGCCGCTATCAGCGCGATGTCTCCGCAACTGGGTGTTTCAGCTAAAGGTGTATTCGCAGAAAGCAATCGGTCAAGATAGCCTGTATCGATACGCGCCGCTCTGAAGTCATCTTCGTCCAGGATGCGGCGGAATAGGCCCAGGTTCGAGCGGATGCCGCCAATGACATACTCATCAAGAGCACGCCGAAGACGCGCAATCGCGGCCTCACGAGTGGGTGCAAAGGCAATCAGCTTTGACAGCATCGGGTCGTAGTCGAGCGGCACCACCCAGCCCTCATAGATGCCGGAGTCCTCGCGTATACCCGGGCCTCCCGGCTGCAGCAGCCGCGTAATTTTTCCCGGCGAGGGAAAGAAGCCGTTGTCGGGGTCTTCGGCGTAGACGCGGCACTCGATTGCGTGGCCGCGCAGGCGAATGTCTTCCTGTGCGAAGGACAGCGGCTCACCTTGAGCGATGCGAATCTGCAAATGGACGAGATCGAGGCCAGTCACCAACTCCGTGACCGGATGCTCTACCTGCAGGCGCGTGTTCATCTCGAGGAAATAGAAATTACGGGCATCGTCGACCAGAAATTCCACTGTACCGGCGTTGGTGTATCCAGCCGATTTCGCCAGGCGCACTGCAGCTTCACCCATGTGGCGGCGCATCTCCTCGTCAACAATTGCGGAAGGTGCTTCTTCGATGACCTTTTGATGACGCCGCTGTACCGAGCACTCACGCTCCCCAAGCGAAACGCAGTTGCCGTGCTCGTCGGCAAGAACCTGGATTTCGATGTGCCGCGGTCGCTCGATCAGCTTTTCGAGATAGACTTCGCTAGACCCGAAGGCCCGCTCTGCTTCGCTGGCTGCAGCTGCGAAAGCAGCGCATAATTCATCCTTAGAAAAGACGGCTCGCATTCCTTTACCGCCGCCGCCAGCTGCCGCCTTAAGCATCACGGGATAACCGATTTCGGCGGCAACGGAGTAGCCTTCGTCGAGAGAGGCAAGTCCCTTTACCGATCCCGGCGTGCGCGGCATGTTCGCGGCGTCCGCAGCCTGGCGGGCACGTGTCTTTGAGCCGAGAGCACGCATTGCGCTCGCCGGGGGACCGATGAATTTAATCTCCGCGTGCTCGCAGGCTTCGGCGAAGCCGGCATTTTCCGACAGAAAGCCGTAGCCGGGATGGATCGCTTGCGCGCCTGAGCGTCGCGCGATATCGAGGATCAAATCGCCGCACAGATATGACTCAGTGGCTGGCGCCGGTCCCAGGCGATATGCCTCGTCCGCCTCTAAAACATGCAGGGCGGCGCGGTCGGCGTCGGAATAGACAGCAACTGTAACGATTCCAAGCTCGCGGCACGCGCGCAGGATGCGGAGCGCGATCTCGCCGCGATTGGCGATCAGAATTTTTCGGATAGATCTCAGAGTCTTCGGCACGGCAAGAAAGGATACCCCGGTTGACCGGAGGCCTTTCAGTTGCACACTATCAGATGGCTACTTTGAATTGTCCAGTACTACGCCTCCGGGTACCTGGGCATTCTTCTTCTCCTCATTGGCCTTGCGAGTGCCCATGGCCTTGTGGCTCCAGTCAAGCGCCTGATCCACATCGTCCTTGCGGGCCTGGTCATTGCCGCATTCGAGATTGGCCTTCTGGCGGTACATTAGGTTCATGTAGGACATGGCATCATCATATGTGGGCCGAATATCGAGAGCCTTCTGCAGATATTGCATGCCCTCATTGACGAGCTGCGTGTTCTGATCCACCAGCTTCTTGCAGGCTTCCTTCGGCATCTTCGGGTTGCCATCGCCAGAGTCCTGCATGCCGACCGCGCTCAGGGCAGCGACCTGATTCTTGTGTGCAACGCCCCAGTCAATCACACCAATGGTGTATGCGGCTTCAGCGTCCTGCGGATCAACGGCAAGCACCTTCTGCTGCCATTCCTTGGCTTTGTCGAACTGGTCGATCTGGAAATACAATCCGGCAATGCCCTTGAGGCTGCCCATATCTTTGGGGTCTTTATCCAGCACTTCCTGATACCCATCAATCGCAAGCTTCGCATTCTTCAGGTTGTCCGGCGTAGTCAGATCGGGAACAACCTGCTGGGCATACGCGGTCGCGAGGTAAAGCCGCGCCATGGGCAGCGAGGGATCGAGATTCACCGCATTCTGGAAATGGCCGATTGCCTCTTCATACTTGGCATTCTTGTAGGCGGCCACACCCTTGTTCAGTTGGTCGCGGGCCTTGAGGCGGTTGCACCCGGTCGTCATGGCCAACATCGCCAGGAACGCGGCAGACAATACCGGAAAACGTGCGATTCGATTCATTATGTCTATATCTCCTTTGATCGCCTGATCGCCAGCATACGCCTGACATCTACCGCGTATCGCAATGGGGCACATCAAAAAATCTCTGCGCTGTGATTGTAATTGGTTTCAGCCGTAAGGCAAGCCCACATGCGGGGGACCGGCAGGAAGGGCCTTTATCCAGACGGAAAAGCGGGCCTATTGGCCCGCTTCAATCTTAGGGGTAATCAGGCCGATATGGTCCACGCCAACACCATGCGCCATATCCACGACTTCCGCGACACTGGTGAAGTTCAGGTCGGGATCGCCCTTAATGAACATCACTTTCTCGGCGCGCGCCGCGTAGATGGCCTCAAGGCGGTTGCGAAGGTCATTCTTCGCCACATCGTCCTGGTTGATCTTGTAGGACGGAGTGCCGCCGGGGCTGGACAGTATCTGCACGACGATCGTACGGTCATTCGGCTGTTCCTGCTGCGGGTTCTTCGGAGGCTGGGGAACCAGCGCATCCAGGCCCTTCGGCGTGACCGGCACGATGACCATGAAGATGATCAGCAGCACCAGCATGACGTCGATCAAAGGGGTAATGTTGATATCGGCATTCAGGCCGCCCGAACCTGAGCCACTTGACATTGCCATAAGTCAGTTCCTCGTTTCTCTGGCGTGCGTTATTCTCCGCCAGCCGTGGGCGGCGGGTTGGGATGCGTGCCCTCACGCTGTTCCGTGAGCAGGCCAATTTCCTCAACGCCTGTTGTACGCACGGCGTCGATGGCATCCATCAGCGTGCCATAGTGCGCGCGCGCATCGGCGCGGAAATACACCATCTTGTTGGTCTTGTTTTGCAGCATGTCACCGACTTTCGACCCCAAGTCCCCGAGAGAAACCTGGTCCTGCCCGAGGAAGACTTTCCCGTCGCGGGTGACTGCCACCACAACAGCATCTTCGTGGTCGGCGTCGGGCATTGCCGTCGGGTTGTCGGTCTGCGCCAGTGTTATGTCCACCTTGTTCTGGAGCATGGGTGTGATGACCATAAAGATGATCAGGAGCACCAGCATGACGTCACACATCGGGGTGACATTAATGTTTGCGTTGACCTTCTTGCCTTCGTCTCGTTTTACGATTCCCATTCCTGTGCTCCGTGATTCGAGTCCGGATCCATTTCCGACCGGCCCTCAGATCGGACTTCCTTTCAGGCGACGTGGCATCTTGAAAACCGCCCGGAGCGAGCGCCTCTTCATCGGCCTCGCTCCAGTGCGCAAGATTCCCGCTACCGAGTGCGTTCTGCCGTTTAGCGGCGGCCGCCCTGCTTGAGGAAGTAATCGATCAGTTCGCTCGAGGAGTTGTCCATCTCGACGTCAAACGCTTCCACCTTGTTGGTGAAGTAATTGAACGTCATAACGGCCGGGATGGCGACCAGCAGCCCCATGGCGGTGGTGACCAGCGCTTCGGAAATACCGCCAGCGACAGCACCGATGCCAGAAGTCTTCTGCGTAGCGATCTGACGGAATGCGTTCAAAATACCGACGACGGTCCCGAACAGTCCGATAAACGGGGCCGTCGAGCCGATGGTGGCCAGACCGCCCAGGCCGCGTTTCAGCTTCGCGTGAACGATGGCTTCCGCCCGCTCCAGAGCGCGCTTCGAGGACTCAATCTGGTCCTCGGTCACCGAGCCGCCGCTGCCGTAGTTGCGGAACTCCTGCAGGCCGGCGGTTACCACTTCGGCCAGGTGCGACTTCTTGTTGCGGTCAGCAACCTTCACCGCCTCGTCCAGCTTGCCCTCCTTCAGGGCGCCGGCAACGCGAGGAGCGAACTCGCGCGACTGTTTGCGGGCTGCGCTGAAATAGAGCCAGCGGTCGATCATGACGGCTAGAGACCAGATCGACATGATGAACAGGATGATGACGACCGCCTTGGCGAGCCAGCCCATATTGTTCCAGAGGTCGAGAGGGCTGAAACCCACCGTCTGCTCCTGGAAAAAGGCGAGCGTAGCCGGGTGAAATGCGTGTGTTAATTGAGCGAGAATCACTTGAATCTTTCCTCCTGAGGAGTTTTCTTCGTTAGGAAAAACCTGCGCGAATTAGAACTGCGTGGCTGCCTGCGGTTTTACCACTCCGCCGCTGCCGCGGCGGAAAGGCCGGATGATGAAAACGCGCCGTCAACCGCCGAGGCTGAAGACCACGTTGACCTGGGTTTCTACCTCGACCGGCTCATCATTGAGCAGGTACGGCTTATAGCGCCAGGATCTCACTGCGTCCATGGCCGCCTGCTGCAACATCGGCGGGCCGCTGACTACGTGAAGATTGGTGATGGTGCCAGACTTGGAAATAGTTGCCTGCAGGACCACAGTTCCCTGAATACGGGCTGCTTTGGCGATGGCCGGATACTGTGGCATCGTCTTGACCAGCAGGTTGCCCTGCATCACGCCTGACGACACGGCTATCTTTTTGGGGGCAGCGGCCTTCACGACCGGAGCGGGGCCGTTGCCCACGCCGCCGAGCACTCCTCCGAGCACTCCTCCACCAGAGCCGCCCATACCTTCCATTCCGGCAACGCCGGTCGCTCCTGGGGGGGCTTCTTCCTTGACCATCTTGATTTCTTTCGGGATCTTGGTCGGCGCGGTCAGCTGGTTGTTAAGCAACTCGGAAACGACCTTTTGGACATGTACCACTTGTGGCGGTGGCGGCGGTGGCGGTGGCGGTGGCGGTGGCGGGGCAACCAGCAGGGTCGCCATCATCGCCTTTGGCAGCGCCTCCGGATAAATTAGCGGAAACAGGATCATTGCAGCAAGGATCGACCCATTTAGCACGAAACCGATAATCGTGAAGTACTTGCTCTTGGTCTTGATCCTTCCGCCCGATTCCATCAAGGCATCTTCAAACATGGGCCTACCTCTTCCAAGAAGAACTTGTTACCACCTATTGACACCGAAAGGGTGCTCAATTGTTCCCGGTTGCCCGGCTTTTTCAGCAGCAGGGTCAGAGAATTTGTAAAAAGCCGAGTGAAGAAGCTATATCACACTCGGCATACGACTGGAAACGTTACCCGGCCCTAAACGCGAGCTTTTTTTGCCGACGGCAAAGCGGCAGACTTGCCGCGCCGCTGCCGCCATTCCTGATAGGCCACCAGCATCGGCGAAGCCACCGCAATCGACGAGTAGGTGCCGATGAGAATGCCCACCACCAGCGCAAAAGAAAAGCCATGAAGCACTTCGCCGCCGAACACATAAAGAGAAAGCACTGTAAGAAACGTAAGACCCGAGGTCAGCACCGTCCGGCTCAACGTCTGGTTGATGCTGCGATTGACGATATCAGCCAGCGGCTCGCGTCGCGTGAGCCGCAGGTTTTCACGGATGCGGTCGAAGACTACAATCGTGTCGTTCATCGAATAGCCGACGAGCGTCAGGATGGCAGCGATGACAGTCAGCGATACTTCCTGGTTCGTGAGGCTGAACGCACCGACCGTGATCAGCGTGTCGTGGAAGACGGCAACTACCGCGGCCACGCCGTAAATCAGCTCAAAGCGGAACCAGAGATAGACCAGCATCCCGGCCAGCGAATACAAAGTCGCCAGCAATGCCTGCTTCTTCAATTGCGCGCCCACCTGCGGGCCGACGATTTCGGCGTTCCGGACAGCGAAACCGGAAAGATAGGCGTCCTGTTTTAACTCTGCGAGAACAGCCGGAGTGGTCACGCCGGAAAGATTGTCAATCGAGTCGATGAGGCCGCTGCGCTGGTCGCGATACGCCAGAATCGCCCTGGCCTGATCGTCATAGTGGGCCTGAGCGGCATCATTCGCGCCGAGATGCTCAGGGTCCTTTTGAGCTAGCCAGCTTGCCAGCGTGCCCCGTCCGGCATTGTCGAGATCGAGCTTGCCCGGGTTGGCCGCCGCGTTATGCGCGTAGTTGGTTTCAAGAGTCTGGACAATCGTGGCCCGTCCCTGGTCCAGCGCGGATTCATTCGCCTGGGTCGCGAGCGAGATGATGACCTCGTTGTTCACCGACTGGCTGCCGGTGATGGGCTGGATGCGAATGTCCTTGAGCCCGGCCTTGTCCGCCGCGGCGCGGATCCTGTCGGCGTCCGGAGGCGCGTCAAACTTTACGCGCACCACCGTGCCGCCGCGAAAATCCACGTCCTCGGGAATTGGGGTTCCAGTATGTGCCCAATGCAGGCCCATCGAAATGAGGCCGGCCACGCTGAAGATCAGTGAAAAGGCAAGGAAATACCACTTTTTTCCCAGCCAGTCGATTTTTACGTCATGAAACAGTTCCACGGAATTCCGCCTGCTCCTGAATTTCTTTTTCCCCACCCCTCGAGGATTGTCATCCCGAGCGGAGCGAAGGACCTGTTTTAGTCCTTCGGCGGCTAAAGCCGCGTCTTTCCTGCGATTGTTACGGCACGACTAAAGTCGTTCCTCTTCAAAACATTCAAGCCGAAAATCTTTGGGTGCCCCATTCTTTGCGAAGCAAAGGGTGGATACCTAAATTGAAATCGGTTCGCCGCGCTGCTTCTTGGCCAGATGCGAGTCAAAGATCACGCGCGACACAAACACAGCCGTAAACAGGTTCGCCAGCAGACCAAAGGTCAGCGTTACGGCAAAGCCACGCACCGGCCCGGTGCCGAAGATAAACAAAATTGCCGCCGACACAATCGTAGTGACGTGCGTGTCGATGATCGTCGTCCACGCATGAGCGAAGCCCTGATCGACTGCCGCCGCCGGCGATTTGCCTGCCCGTAATTCTTCACGGATGCGCTCGAAAATCAGTACGTTCGAATCGACGCCCATACCTATGGTCAGAATCACGCCGGCAATTCCGGGCAGCGTGAGCACCGACTGGGTATAGCCCATGAAACCGAGCAGGATCACCAGGTTGAGAATGAGCGCCAGATCGGCATTGATGCCCGCTCCGCGGTAGTAGATCAGCATGAAGATCAGGACTGCCAACATGCCGACAATCGAAGCCAGTACGCCCTGGCGGATGGAATCGGCGCCCAGCGACGGCCCTACGGTGCTTTCCTGCAGGTAATGAATTGACGCGGGGAGAGCGCCGGTGCGCAACAGCATGGACAGATCCTTCGCCTGCTGCGCATTCATGCTGCCGCCTGAGATCGTCCCGGTATCGCGGATCTGATCGTGGATGGTGGCCACTTCCTGAATCTTGTTGTCGAGCACGATGCAGAGCGATTTGCCCTTGTTTGCGCCGGTGAAGTCGGCAAAGTGGTTGCCCGCCGCCGATGTCAGATAGAAGATTACCTCAGGCTCTCCGGTGTTCTGGTTCTGGCTGGCCTGCGCATCGCGGATGTCAGTTCCGGCCACTTCCGCCGCGCGCTTGATCTGGTAGACCTCATTACCGCCACCTGCCCCGGACGCGCCCGGAGCCGCGTGCAGCAGCAAGGAATCATAAGGTACAGATCCGCCAAGCGCCTGCAAAGCCGCCTGCTCATCTGACCACGGACCGCCCTGAACTTCGTGAATTTCAAGTCGCGCAGTGGACTGAATCACGTTCCTTACGCGCGCCGGATCGTCCACGCCCGGCAACTCTACCAGAATCTGGTCTGTGCCCAGGTTATACGGCGCGATAATCGGCTCGCTGACGCCGAGCGAATCGACGCGCTGGCGGATGACCTCGATGGAGTGTTCCATCGTGTTCTTTTTGAGGTCAGCAACCGCCGTCGGCTTCATCGTCAGTGTGAAAGTGTTGTTCTCGCCCGAGGTGATGTCGTACTGGTTGCTGTACCGCTGCTCGAGCACGCTCCGAATATCGCCAATGCGGTCCGGCGGCGCACCATTAATCAGGATCGCCTCCGGGTGCGCTGTATCCGGGACCACCGAACCGACGGTGATGCCGTTCTGCTGCAGCTCGGTCTGGATGTGCGCGGCGTCGTTGGTCGTGGTAAAGCTTACCGCCTCGTTCGTCATCACCTGCAGGATCAGGTGGGTGCCGCCCTTCAGATCCAGACCCAGGTGGATGCGTTCAAGAATCGAATCTTTCAGCGCGGTTCCACTTATGCCTTTGGGAATGCCGAAGATGCCGAGGATAAAGACGATCAGCACCGCGAAAATCAGAATGGTTTTTTGCTTAAGGTTCTTCTGCATGGGAGTTCAAAAATCGGGCGCAGCCGCTACTTTGCGGCCTCTTCAGTGGTTACGGAAGCGATCGCGCTCTTCACTACTTCCATCTTGATATTGTCCGGCGGCACGCGCAACTGAATGGCGTCTTCCTTAATGGACATGATGACGCCGCGAATTCCGCCCGTGGTTGTCACTTTGTCGCCCGGCTTCAGGTTTTGGAGCATCTGCTGCCATTGCTTCTGCTTGTTCTGGTTGGGACGGATAAGCAGCAGGTAAAAAACCGCGATGATGACCACGAAGGGCAGAAATGAAACTAGGCCCGGGGGAAGTGCGCCGGCAAGCAGAAATGTTGCGTTCAACGTGCAATCCTTTTCCCCGCGCCGCTTTGCGCTTCGCACAGGGAGCTAATAATTTGTATCCGCGGAAGGGATTGGACAGCGCCAAAGGCTCTGATTTCCTTCAGGAACACAGGCCCTTGAAATCCGCCCTCAGCCTGCGGCGCGCAACCATATTTCAGGCGCATGAATACAAGCCAGAGGTGCCGGGAAGGGTCCTAGCTAACTAGCTTTTCAGCATGGGGTGGATTATGTCAAGGTTGGGCCATTCGACGCAGCGGACTCCGAGCCCAGTTAGACTCAAAATTTGCGTTCTTTTCGGAATCGCCAGCAATAGATTCCAAGATTGAAGGCGCAAACGGCGACACCTGCGCTCATTACGACCCAGCCAGGGAGATTGGGATAGACGATCGCATCCAGATAGTGCAGCAGAAAACTGCCTTCAAATGAAGGTGTACCAGCTCTGGCCTCAAAGAACTGTTCGGCAAGAGTGAGTGGGCATGGCCATGGGCCGACTTCCACGGCAATTCCCCAGCTCAGCGCCAGGATATGCAGCGCGCTCCACACAGGCCTGCCGCGCGTCCAAAGTGCTCCGAAAATTACCAGAGCAAGCCATATCAGATGAGCCGCTAATATCAGGACAGCAATAAGGGCCATAACTCTCATGGCATGGGCTTCATCCTGTCATCCACCGAACTCATTGGATGATAAGCTACTGATTTTTCATCTGGACACCGCGTTATCCGGTGCTATTCTTCCGCGCATGGCAGAATTTCCAGTAAACCCGACGCGCTTCGACCCTTATAAGAATTTCAAGTTTCGTGTGAAGTGGGACAACAAGTATGTCGCGGCTGTTTCCAAGGTCAGCGGGCTTGTTCGTACGACTGAAGTGGTGGAACATCGCGAGGGTGGCGATCCCAGCACCAGCAGGAAGTCACCCGGCCTCACACAGTTTGCTCCCATTGTGCTCGAGCGCGGGCTCACCCAGGACCATGCCTTCGAGCAATGGGCCAATCTTGTCTGGCAATTCGGAGCAGGACTGGGTTCAGAGGTCGCACTCAAAGAGTTCCGCAAGGACATCGTGATTGAGCTTTATAACGAGGCAGGCCAACTGGTGTACGCATTCAGGGTTTTCCGCTGCTGGCCGTCAGAATTCCAAGGACTGCCGGACCTGGATGCGGACGCAAATGCCGTGGCCATCGAACACCTGAAGCTTGAAAACGAAGGATGGGAGCGCGATACCGCTGTCACCGAACCGGTAGAGCCATAGGTCTCACTGCCGCACCGCGTGCGCGCTGTCTTTCTTCCCCCGGCCTACGCGAATGAAGCACTGCACCAGCCACACCAGCACGATGGCAATGCCTGCCAGCAGGATCGTCATGGCCTCCGAGGGCGAACCCGGAGTCAAGTAATCCGCAACCTCATAGAGGATGAGAGTGAGAGCGGCGCTGCAAATGAGAAAGATGACGGCCTTTTTCATGGTCCGTTGCGCATTAAATCAGGACTAAATTTAGTAGACGGAAGAATACGCCGCCGAGTCGCTTCCTGAAAAGCATTCCTCTTAAATACGACCAAAAATTGTCTATCTTTAATTACTCCAGAGTTAAATCAGGGCCGCCCGTCGTATGACTCGGCATAAGGCCGCAACTGCTCGACTACGCCTTCGAGGGGGGTTGCCTCGCCTGCCGGAGCCTTAAGCCTTGGATTGTTGGCGATTGGCGCCAGCACGACGCGCGAGTTCATGCGCCGTCCCAGAAAATACAAGTTGAATGCGGGAATATGGACAGCGAAATCCTCGGGACCCAGCCGGTATGCAACCAGACGCTTCACAATGTCCGCATTGCCAAAGCTAGACGACTCGTACCCCTGCTCCTTGTGAACAATCGTCACTCCGGTGCGGACGTTACCGCCGACCGTCACTGGATAAATCGTCTCCGCACTCGGCGTAAGGAGGCTGCTTGGATCCTGGCTTGCCTGATAGCCCTTCAGCCTCTCCAAGCCGATGATGTAGACCTCCATCGGCTGGCCAAGCTCCGCCAGCTTCACTTCACCCACTGACTGAAAACCCAGGCCCTTGTAGTTCTGCTCGTTAACCAGGTTCCGCAACATGCCGAGGGCGTTGGTTGCCGCTTCGCGCGGCTGCTGCGCCAGAGGCTGTGGTTCTTGTTTTGGCCGCGAACACCCGGCCGTCAGAAGGACGCACCAAGTCAGGACAAGATATGGCGTACCACGTCGCATGTCCCTGAAAACTCTCCTCTGAGTGGTTTTACCCGCCCCAAGCAACTTTTGTTGACCATGTAGTGAGGGGGCAGGCAACGGCGTTTCATAAGAGGAGCAGGATGCTTTCATCTTGTCATTGGAGACGGAAGCGGCGTATCGCCCTCGGCATTTTCAATCACCAGTGCCCAATCGGGCCTGTAAGGTTGTGAGCGGAACTCCTTCACCGTAAGAAGATCGATTTTAATGGGCCGGGACCTTGCCGCGTCAGGAAACACAGCTATTCTATTGGGCGATGTCCTTTCTGAGATCAGCGCGGCGGCTATGGCGGCGGAGGCGCTGGCAGAAACGCGCCATCTTCACCAAAGCTGAGATTGGCCTGCGTGAATATACAGAGGCATTCGCCGACGCAACTACCCTGAATGCGCGCACTCGGCGCGCCGCTGTTCTCTTTGGCTATATCTGGACGCGACCCAGTGACCGCGGCCTCATAACGTCGCTTCTTCGCTGGATCCGCCTTCTTGAGCAGGACAAAAAGCTGCGCGCTCGCTTTGACGCCTCATGGCTAGCCATGCTCGCCGAATTGGATTCCGTTTCTCTCTTCGCCGACGCCGGACTGCCTACCCACAATGCGCTTCTGCCTGAAGCCTTCCGCCGTCTCTTTCAGCGTCTTTTGCCCTCCGCGCGTGAAGAATCCGATACCGCCCGCCTATTTACTGCCGTCTTCGCCACACCCAAAGCGGTCGCGCGTTTTCTCGGCCTCAGCAACGCCACCTTCGCGCGTCTCGTCCGCATCGTATGGCCACAATCCGGATTCGACGCTGTCCCGCATGTAGCGGACGACATCCGCCAGTCGTTGAGCCTGCTGGCAACGCGCGTCGCCGGGCGCGGCGTGACCGCGGCCGTTAGGCAGCGCGGATCGACCCGCAATGTGGAAGCCTCGCCCTTCTACCAGCTCGTCTTCGCGACCCAGACCTTTCTCCAATCAACGGAACAGGCAGGCGGAAATTCCGCAGCCTTACAGCGCTGGTTTGACTCCGTTCACGCCTGCCGCAGTGAGATGATCCAGGTTAGCGAGCACATGGAAGAGGCTGGCGTGAGCACCGGCCTCGTCTTCGACCTCAGCAGCATGGACGCCGCACTCGATCGCATGCAGTTGCTGGCGTCAACCATTGCCGGAGACACGCAGCAATCTCTTCAGCCAGCGCGGCAACTCCTGAACACCCTTGTAGCCGGACGGCTCGAAGATACGCAACTGGGTCCTCTCATCCGCCAAAACCTCAATCTGCTTGCGCGGAAGACAGTCGAGCGTACTGGGCACAGCGGCGAACATTACATAGCCAACAATCGCCGCGAATACTGGCAGATGTGGCTCGCGGCGCTCGGTGGCGGCCTGCTCACAGTCTTCACCGCAGCCATCAAGTTGAGAATCATGGAAGCCTCTTTGCCGCTGTTCATCACGGGCTTTCTCATCGGCACTGATTACGCCATCAGCTTTTTGTTGCTGCAAATTTTCGGCCTTGCGCTTGCCACCAAGCAACCTTCCGTGACTGGGGCCACGCTGGCCGGCATCGTACGTGAAAACCGGGGCGTCTCCCGCTGGAGCAAGATCTCCGACTTCGCTGCCTGTATCAGCCGCACGCAGCTTGCCGCCGCGCTGGGCAACGTAATCGCCGTCTGCCTCGGCGCCATTGCCTTCAACCAGCTCTGGCACAAAATCTTCCTTCACCCCTACCTGCCGCCAGCCGCGGCGAAGCGCGTCTACGAAACGCTCCACCCCTTCGCCTCAGGCACTGGCATCGACGCCGCCATTACCGGCGTCATTTTATGGGCTGCCGCCGTCATCGGCGGATGGTGCGAGAACTTTGCCGTCTACAACCGCATTCCCGCCGCCATCGCACAGCATCCCCTGGGGCAAAAAATCGGCGCGCGACGCATGCAGCGCCTTGCTAACTGGTTCGAGAACAACATCGCATCCTGGAGCACCAGCATCGTTCTCGGCTATATGATGGGCTTCTTTCCTGAGATCTGCCACTTCTTCGGCCTGCCGCTCGATGTCCGCCATGTGACGCTGAACACCGGAATGCTGGCATTGTCTGCGGCGCGCTACGGTGTTGATTCTTTCGGACATCATTGGTTCTACTTCGCCGTAGCCGGAATCGGTATCACTTTCGTACTCAACCTGGGAGTAAGTTTTGCTATCGCCTCAGTGACAGCGCTGCGCGCTTACAACGTTCGCCATGATGAACGCGTAAAGATACTGAAATTCCTGATGAAGCAGGTAGTTCACTCGCCACTACGATTTGTACTGCCTCTGGAGCGACTGAAAGAAGTCGAAGAAGCGGTGACCATGGATCAAGCGACTGTCGATGCAGAGCGAAATTGAGGATATCCTGCCTCTACGCCGCTCCTCGTCTTAACCTTTGACTTCGGATCGGCGGATCAAAGTTGGTCTCCCGTTTCTGCCGTCTTGCCTTAAGAAAGCACGCGCAATAAGGCAGCATTTTGTCGCGTCGTAGCTGCGCAGGAGCTCTAGTATCCTGGTCGCTAGAATTACTTTCGTCTGCTGCGCCTGGCCCATTCGCTGCTCAAGCGCAGTTAGTCCGTTCAGTACCGAACTGGGCCCATTTCCGAGCAGAATCTGCGCGTTGATCCACATCTCCCGGAAATCGATATCGAACATGATTTTGCTTAGATTGTCGTTCGCGGTCATCGCCGCACTGAGATCCGCGAGAATCTCGAATCTTTCCAACGCCATTGCTCTCCCCCTTCGAGCAACAGACATAGATATGGGTGCAGCTATTTTTGGTCCTTGTTCGCTGATAAGCTGAAGCCGCCGTGTCGATCGTCTACGTGGTGGAAACTGAAGCCCTTGTGGATGCCGTCCGTAGGCTGAAAGCTGCCAGCACGAGTGCGAGGATCAGGTTGATCAGCGGCCGGAAATCCAGCACGTCTCTGATCAACCTTCCAAACGCCACGGCAGCGGCCCCCCACGCAAGACATCCGAAAAAGCTTACCCAGGCCAGCGGACGGTCCTCCGGCCTGCTTGCTCGCAACAGGTTCAGGGCGGCCAGCAGCCATACCGCCAGTGTCGCGCATTCGGCCCACAATAAAAGTTCAGGGCTATGGCTGTAGGCCTTGAGACTTCCAAGGCCATGACCTATACCACCCAAAAACAGGAGCCATCCGAAAATCCAGTCGGCAATCTTCACAGGCCTTCCCCGGCATGCTCGTTGGCAAATTTCCCATACGACTCGACGATTTGTCCCCAGCCGCCATCCACACTTCCGCGCAGCCTGGCTCCGGCATCGCCATGCCGTTCAAGGTTGCGATGCTCAAGTTCCACCAGCGTCGAGTTTCCCGACTGAGCAATGAACCGCACCTCCACCTCACTCGCCGTCGCCGGATTGGGATCATATCCCCAGTCTGGCTGCAGATGCCACGACATCACCACCTTCGACGGCGGGTCCCAGGCAATCACGCGTCCCCACTCGCATTCCGAGCCATCGGTCATACGCTCATACCAGCGCCCGCCCACCTTGCCTTCGAGAACCGCCGTCTCGAACGGCTGTTTGCCGATGTGGTGCGTCGACGGCCACCAACCGCCGAAAAATTCGGTGAATATCCTGAACGCTTTCTCACGCGGCGCGTTCACCACGACGCTTTTCAAAACAGGCGCCAAAGTCTCAAACGGCATGTGGTTCCTCCCATTTCTCGACGGCTTCCTTGAAAGCCAGCAGAGCGTTATTCCAAAGTTGATCGAGCTCCCGCCGGAAGCGGGTCATCCCCTCCGGATCGACAGCATAGATACGCCGTGTGCCCACCTTACGATCCCGCACCAACCCGGCTTGCTTCAGCACGCGCAGATGCTGCGACACCGCCGGACGGCTCACCGGAAATAACTCCGCCAGTTCGCCCACCGCCTGCGGCTGCTCTACCAGCGCGCTAAAGATAGCAAACCGCGTCGTATCGCCCAGCGCCTCACATCCGGATTGAAGGTAATCATTCACTTACCGTAAGTAGATGCTTACATATACAGGAAAGTCAAGAAAAATTTCACGGGTCGAACCAGAAGGCCACCTCAGTGCAGATGTGACAAGAAAATAAGGCTGTTAGGCGATAATCTACCCCTATGCCAGAAACCATCGGATTCGTAGGACTCGGAATCATGGGCGCGGGAATGGTGAAGAACCTCGCCACCAAAGGCCACGCCGTCAGCGTCTGGAACCGTACTGAAAGCAAAGCGGAAGAACTCGCAAAGTCTCTGAAGATTAAGCAGACGAAGACGCTCAGAGACCTCGCCGCATCCTCGTCCGTGCTGATGCTATGCGTCACAAATACCGGCGATGTCGAACAGGTCGTAGATGAAGCCGCGTCCAGCCTGAAGAAAGACAGCCTGGTTATCGATTGCAGCACCATCAGCCCGAAAGCGACGGAAGACATCGCTGCGAAGCTCCGCAAAATAGGCATTGGCTATGTTGACGCGCCTGTCTCCGGCGGCAGTGAAGGCGCAGCGCTGGGCACTCTGGCCGTCATGGCAGGAGGAATGGAAGAAGACTTCAACCGCGCCAAGCCCATTCTTGAAGCCATCGGAACACGCATCACTCACATGGGGCCGGCGGGCAAGGGACAGGTTACCAAGCTGTTGAACCAGATTCTGGTTGTCGTCAACATGCTTGCTGTCAGCGAAGCGTTGCTCTTCGGCCGCGCGGCTGAGCTGGATCTGAAGAAGGCCGTCGCCGCCGTCGAATCCGGGGCCGCGGGGAGCTGGATGCTCTCAAAACGCGCTCCGCAGGTGCTCGACAATTACTGGAAGCCTGGATTCACCGTCGATCTGCAGCAGAAGGACGTCGACCTCGTGCTCGAATACGCGGGCGAACTTGGCCTGCCCCTTCTGGCTACGGGAATGATTCGCCAGCTCTACGCCCGTTTACAGAAAGAAGGCAAGGGCGGTCTCGGCAACCACGCGCTCATCCAGGCATTGGAGCCGCTCATGCCCGCTGTTCCTGCGTCTCGACAAAAGTAGGCTTTGGGAAGATGTGAATTCGACCAGGGCGGTTCGATGCGGCAATTTATTCTCCAATAAGTTGCCGAACCACTTTGGGAACACTTTCCAAAGCGGCATCCAACTGACCCGCATCCTTGCCGCCTGCCTCGGCCATGTCTGGACGGCCGCCGCCGGAACCGCCGACGAGCTTCGCAATCTGCCCGACAATCTTTCCCGCTTGCACTTTTCCAGTGAGGTCTTTGGTGACGCCGACGATGAGCGCGACCTTGCCGTCCTCCTGCGAGGAGCCGAGGACGACCACGCCGGAGCCAAGCTTGTTCCGCAGATTATCGACAAGGGTGCGCATTTGTCCGCGGTCAAGTGAATCCACGCGCTGGGACAAGACTTTAATTCCCTTCACCTCAACGGCCTGATCGGCGGCGCTTGAAACTGCCGAAGCAGCGGACTTCATGCGAATCTGCTCCAGTTC
>NZ_DASQIX010000048.1:0-128599 GCF_035631355.1 Alloacidobacterium sp. | reverse complement strand
CAGACGGGACCGCGGTCGCGGTTGTAGCCGGGATTATCGATATGAGTGAGGCCGAGGGCAAAAAAGATGCCTCGCCATGTGTGCCAGTTGTAATAGCTTTCGATGATGTTTTCTCGTCCATAATTAAGGCGGCCATCGCCTAACAGGAAGCCGAGACCCCCGTATTTGAGGTAGTTCTGGTGGTCCTGCTTGATGGCATTGGTGACGAAAGCGACACCGATTTTATCGACCGGCCGATGCCAGCGACGGCCGGTCAGATCACCGCCGAACTCGACTGTCTGGTCGTCTTCGGTGTATGCGAAAGATTCATGCTGCCCTTCGTTCCAGCCGAAGCGGCTGAAGATGCGGAAATCTTCGGTGATCTCCTGCTCGTTATTCCAGCCAAAACCATATTTCACGGCGCCGAAGTGCTCGTGTTTCGTGATTTCCGGCGTAGGGTCCGTTCCGTCAAGGTAGGCATCGACCGCCTCACGATAGCTGCCCATGTGTGCGTGGTTCACATAGCTGAGGATGCGCGTGACGCCTTTGCGCCCGGGAATGAAGGAGTGGCGCAGCTCGAACTCCCAGTTTTGGCCGCTTGCGCGAGAGAATGCCCAATCGAGATTAATGCCGTTGGCGACGGTGGGCATGGCGGCGAGACCATAGCGGGCACTCCAGTTGCAATCGTCGTATTCGGCCACGCCCGCAACGGTGTAGCCGCGTGTATCGGCCGCATAGTCCCATGCGCCGTTGTTATCGATGGTCCAATTTGTGAATTGCAAATGGCTGTCGCTGCCGATGGAGTTGATATCGAAGACATCGGGCAGGCTCATTTTTCCGATGCGGAACTCGAAACGGCGTACGGGGACTTGGGTTGCGAGCGACGATGGACCACGGTCGGATGCGGTCATTTCGTCAGTGAGGCCGACGATCTGATGGATCTCTCCGCGCGCCAGATAGGGCACAGAACTGAGATTGGGATTGCGGACTACATCAAGATTTGTAAACCCGGCGAGTCCCAGGGCCTGGCTTAGACCGCGCCCACCCGCGCTCTCGAAATCGACAATGAAGTCGGTGTTGTAGCGGGCATCGTGGTGCGGTTGATAACCGAGAAAGAGCGTTCCGAGCAGCGAGGTCTTATATTCGCCAGCACCGTGCAGGCTGTTCGTACCCTGGTAGGGCGAGTGGAAGGGTGGATGCGCCTGAAAAATGATGTTGGTTTGTCCAGAGATCCACCAGGGCGCACTCTCGCTGTGTGGAAACATGGTCTTGGACGGATCGTCCGGGATTTCATGCTTTTCCGCGGCTGCTCCAGGTCGATCCAGTCCGGAATGGTTCCTCGCAGCTTCGGTATCCGCGATGAATTGAGGCCTTGGGCTGTCGGGCAAGGATCCCTCCATCTGGGCGCGACTCCACATGGAGCACAGCATCAGAGCCATGATTGTCAGCAACTTGCGCAAAACAGCCTCCGAGCTGTGTGATGGTGGGAACGGGGTGTCAGAATCTGATCTTTACCCAAGAGTGTTGCAGAAGCGTTACAGGGCTGGGCCTTCTCTGTGTTGTATCATATCCCCCTAGGATATAGGGAGAGAAAGTTATGAATCATGCAGACCGGGAGAAGCAGAAGCTGGTAGCAAGGATTAAACGAATTCGCGGACAAGTGGATGCTATCGAGCGGTCGCTTTCCAGCGGTGACGATTGCGCGGACGTGCTCATGCTGCTGGCGAACGTGCGGGGTGGCGTCAACAGCCTGATGGCTGAGGTGCTCGAAGATCATATCCGGCTACACATGCTGACGGAGAAGAGCGTGCTGCCGCCGACAGATCTCGCTGAGGATTTGATCGATTTGGTAAGGGCTTACTTGAAGTGATGGTCTAGTCTTTCGCGCGAGATGTAGTGCTTCTTTTCCGCACCTTCATCCGGTAAGGGAGATACTTTTGCGGATGCTTTTGCGGTAGAGAAAAATCCCCAGGTCTCATGAATCGAGACCTGGGTACCAGCAGACTTAGAATTCCCGTCTGGCTGCATCCGCATCTGCAGCCAGACTACGCAACAGTCTGAAGAACGCGGGGCGTTGACCGATGAAGAGACCCATGGACGTCAGAAAGTTGACCACATTCATGGCAATCCCTTTTGTTTCTGTGGGACGGATGATTGAACATGGCGGGAGTTTGCGGCTTAGGAATGGACAGGGCTCCGGCATGATCAGGTTTGTCTGAAATGTCTCGCCGCCAAAGGGCGCAGAATTCAGATCGGGGAAGGTCACCGATACCCCGGTTACCGGGTCTACAACGTTAGCCTTAGGCGGCGCGTTGCCGGCCTTGTCCGACCAGGTCTGGAAATGCATGGTTTCGGTAGGGCCAATGCTGATTAGAATTCTTAAGACCTCTACGCTGGTGGCTCTCTGGGCCATCGCGGGATAAAGGCTGTTACCGCCTTGTTCGATGGTGGGGAAGTGAAAACCTGCAGTATTCGCGATCGCCTGAAGAAAGTTTGGGTCTGCTGTATCGGCATCTGTGCGAGGGATCGCTGTATGTTTTCCGACGGCCAAAGTGGGAACCGCCTGCGGAAAAACGAAATTCGGATCGAGGTCAGGATTGTTGGCGCTGCTGCGGTAGCGGGTCCACCAACTTGTATCCAGTGTGAGTTCCATCAGGTTTGTCAAACGTAATTTTCCACTGGAGCCGGTCGCTGTGCTGCCCGCCAAAGTGCGAAACTGCTCAAGGTCAGCAGGTTGTTCACCTTTGGATACCAGGTATGCGTTGAGGAAGTTCTGGTGGGTAAATTCGTCGTCAGTATTGTCATGGACATACTGCGCCATGTCAGAATCCAGCACTGAGAGCGCTGCCGTGTAGGCAGGATTACCGCTGCCATCGGGTTCTTCGCTATCTTGAATACCCCCGAGTTCGTTGTATTGCACCCAGAAGTCGGTCTCGAGAATTTCCGCCGCTGCCGCAAAACGAAGCAGGGCTGCATCTCCTCGGGTGAGACGACCTTTATGGTCGTCGTGGTCGTGATCATCATCCGCTAAAACGGATGGGCTACTGGTTAGAAACCCCGCACCCGCTGCTGCAGTAAGTCCGCTCTTCATGAACGAACGACGGTTGATGGGGGTTCTCACACTGCTCCAGATATCCATACACGAAGTCTCCTTGGTCAGAAGCATGAATCTGACAAATGAAGCTCGTGTCAGAACGGCGTCAGAAGATTGTCATCTGTTTATCTAGTTTTGACAGCAAAAAAAAGACCGATATCGGCTATATAGGATCGTGCGATCAGTGACGTAGCGATTCGATGGCCTGCGTCAGCGAAGCGGAGAGCTGTTGCTGGTGAGATTCGCTTAGCTTCTTCCCTTGCGCTGTGAGATAGAAGACGTCGATGGCAACCTCGCCTTCCGTGTCGATGAGCGCAACTTCGATGTTGCACTTCGATTCGGCAAAGGCGCTGGCTAACTCGCGGAGCAGGCCAGGGGTGTCCTGCGCGACGACTTGCAGCAGAGTGCTGTGGGTTGAGGATTCGTTGTCGAAGGCGAGGCGGGTTTCGACGTGCACCTTAACATTGTTGCGGCGGCTGGCGTGGCTGCGGGCGCGCAGGAGCGTTTGCAGCGAAACCTTCTTCGAGATAACGTCGCGAATGCTTTTCAGGAAGCGGTCGACTTCGGTGGGGTTGAGTTCGAGGGTCTGAAAAGGATCGGTGAATTGAAAGGTGTCGACGATGACTCCCGCGCTGTTGGAAAATGCATCAGCCTTGACGATGTTCATGCCCCAGGCGGAGAGAACGCCGGCCATATCCGCGAAAAGCATGGGGCGGTCGGCTGTAATGAGCGTGACTTCCTGCAACTGGCGGACGGTACGGAAGGCCAACTGGACGGGTTCTGTCACGAGGTTGAGCGCCATGCGGAAGTGGCTGCGAATCTGGTCGGGCAGGCGAGTTTGCAGGTAGCGCTGCGGCAGTCCCTCAAGAAATGACTTCAATTCTTCGGCGCTGTCTGGAACGAGCGCCACAATGCGGTTCAGGAGGCCGGTATCGGACTCGACATGATAGCGCTCTTCATCCACGCTGCGATCAAGAAAGTTCGACGTGGCGATGTAGAGTTGCCAGAGATTTTCCGCTTTCCAGGGAGTAAGCGCGTCAGGCGCGACAGATTTGATGTCGGCGAAGGTAAGCAGAGTGAGCATTTTCAGCTGTGCCTGGCTGCCTACTTTCTCCCCGAATGTGCGCACGCTTTCCAGGTCGAAAATATCGCGGCGCAGCGCGGAGGACATTTCCAGATGATTGCGGATGATGCGGCGAACGGTTTCGCGCTCTTCTGGATCGAAATCGAGGCGCGCGAAGAGGCTTTCGGAGAGTTCGACGCTCTGCGCGCAGTGGTCGCCGGTTCGCCGCGCTTTTCCGGTGTCATGCATCAGGAGCGCAAGCAAAAACAAATCGAGGCGGTCAATTTCCGGCAGCAGGGCGCCGAAGTGTTTCTCCCAATCGTGGGCGGGCTGGCGCAGGGCGTGCACATTGTCAATGACCAGGAATGTGTGCTCATCAACGGTGTAGCGATGATACGAGTCGCGGATCACGAGAGCGTCGATGCCGTGAAATTCGGGAATGACGAGCTCAAGCACGCCAAGGGCGTGCATGGTTCGGAGGGCATGAGCGGCATGCGGACCTAGGAGGATTTCGCGGAGACAGTTCCAGAGGAACGGCCCTTCGGGCATCTGCACGGCAAGAACCGGCAGGGCTTCGGCGACACGATCTTCAGCGGACTGGCTTAACTTGTAGCCATGCACGGCGATGAGGCCGAAGATGCGCAGTACGCTGTCGACGTCACTAACCGTTGCAGATTCGTCTAGATCGAGCCGTCCGTTTTCTAGAAAGAAATCAGTCCCTGCAACAGGCGTGCGGCGGCGGCGGAATTGTTTATAGAAAGAGCGGCGGGGCGGCGGTACGTCGTCCATGAGCAATGACGTGCGGCGGAAGATGGTGCGCGCGTGGCGATAGTATGTTCGCATCCAGTAGGCGGGATCGGCGCTGCCGCTGGTATCCAGACCGATGCTTTCTTCCGCGGCTTCGTCCTGCGCATGCCAGTCGAGCGTATTGTCGTCGCGTCCGCAGCGATAGTGCAGGAAACATCGCACGGCGGCGAGGAAGTCGAATGCCGATTCGAGATCGTTATGGACGGTAAAAAAGTTATTGGATGAGGGTCGTGGCCAAGCCTTCTGTGCCTGCAAGGCGAAGAACAGACTAAGCCACTGCGAGAGGTGATAATCACGCAGGCCGCCCGGACATTCCTTAATGTTCGGCTCAAGATGAAAGATGGTGTTGCCGTATTTGATGTAGCGCGCGCGCGCTATCTCGGAGAGATTGTGGACAACAGTGTTCCACTCGCGCAAGACAAGCGAGGGAAGCAGATCGTTTTCCAGGCGCTTATAAAGTGTGTAATCGCCGCAGAGATAGCGGCGGTCTAGCAGCGAGACGAGGAACTCGAGATTGTCCGGATCGACATGGTCGCATTCCTTCCAGGTACGGGTAGCTGGGCTGGCGCGCAGGCCAATGTCCCACATGGCCTGTGTGCAGGCGCGGATGATGCCGTGGTAGTCGCGTTCGACGCTGTCGTTAGCGCAGAGAAAGAGAACATCGACATCGGAGTAGGGAAAGAGTTCTTTGCGGCCGAAGCCCCCAGTGGCTACGATGGCGATACTGGGGGCTTCGGATGGATGATCGGCAAGTTCATTCCAGAGCTGGCGTACGACTTTGTCGACGAGTGTGGATCGACGGCGGATTGCTGCTGAACCATCGCCAGTGCGCTCAAAGGTGAGACGCAGGTCGGCTGTGTCTTTTTGGTAGGTGTCCCGCATTCGCGGAAGGGATGGCGACTGTGGCGTCATGCGGTGGTTCTTAATGCGTTCTGTTTGTAAGTTGAGTTGAGTGCTTTTCCCATTCACAAAATGCGCGAAAGGGTGGGGCGCTCCATTTCGTTTCCTTGTTGCGAACTACAGGTTCCTCCCCTCCACGCCTTAGACGTTCCGGCCAGGAAGGCAAGTACTATGCAGCGCTGCTAAGAGTGTCCTTACAGTGCTGCAGGTCCGCGCTCGTCGTTGCGAATGCGGATAGCTTCATCGATTTTCGAAACGAAGATTTTGCCGTCTCCGATTTTGCCGCTGCGCGCCGAAGAGAGAATCGCCTGTATGGCTTTTTCGACCAATTCGTCGGGCACTATCATCTCAAGCTTGATCTTGGGGAGCAGATCGACTGTGTACTCGCGGCCACGATAGAACTCAGTGTGGCCCTTCTGGCGCCCGTGGCCGCGTGCCTCTAGAATCGTCATGCCCTCGATACCTACTTCCAACAGGGCGTCCTTTACTGCATCCAGCTTTGACGGTTGAATCACTGCTTCAATCTTCTGCATAGTGTCGTCTCAAGTGTTTCAGAGTAACAGGTTGCGTCCCCTTAAGAGGCGAAATCATAGCCTTCTTCGCCGTGCTGGGTCAGATCGAGGCCCTCGACTTCATGTTCGCGGGCAACGCGTAAACCAACCGTCAGGTCAACCAGCTTCAATAAAATCAGGGTGCCAACGATCGAGATGGTCCAGGCGATAGCGATTCCTACAAGCTGGTTCAAAACCTGGTGCCAGTTGCCATCCACTGCACCGGAGGGCAGCGCGTTCCCGTTCGTATCTTTAAAGATCGGATTGATAGCGCTGGAGGCGAAGACACCAGTCAGAAGCGCGCCCAGGGTACCGCCCGCTCCGTGCACACCGAAGGCATCGAGCGAATCGTCATAACCGAACCAGTTCTTGACCTTGATAACCATGAAGTAGCAGAAGATTCCGGCGCAGAGCCCAATGATGATGGCTGACATCGGCTGCACAAAGCCCGCGGCGGGAGTGATGGCAACCAGCCCGGCGACTGCGCCGGAGATGCCGCCAAGGGCGCTGGGCTTGCCGTTACGAATCCACTCGGCAACCATCCAGCTGAGGGCCGCGCCGGCTGCTCCAAAATGCGTATTCACAAAGGCGCTGGTGGCAAGCGTCCCGGAACTAAGTGCGCTGCCGGCGTTAAATCCAAACCAGCCTACCCACAAAAGACAGGCGCCAATAATACTGAGCACGACTGAGTGCGGCGGCATGGCCTCGCGGGGATATCCGACGCGCTTGCCCAGGTAGAGCGCGCAAATGAGAGCGGAGACGCCAGAGGTGATGTGGACGACGGTGCCACCGGCGAAGTCGAGTGTAGGAAAGCGGCCGCCGAGCGACGCATTGAGCAGCCCGCCTTTACCCCAAACCATGTGGGCCATAGGCGAGTACACGCAGATGGACCATAGGGTGAGAAAAAGCGCCATGCCGCTGAACTTCATGCGCTCAGCGAAAGCGCCGGTCACGAGCGCCGGCGTGATGATGGCAAACATCAGTTGGTAGATCATGTAGGTCTGCAGCGGCAATGTGGATGAGTAGTCGGGGTCAGGAGTGAGCCCGACTCCACGGAGAAAAATGTGATGAAGGCCGCCGATGAAGCTGGTGCCGGAGTCGAACGCCAGGCTGTAGGTCACAATCGCCCAGAGCAGGGTGATAATCGCCATCATGGCGAAGCTCTGCATCATAGTGGCGAGCACATTCTTTTTACGGACAAGACCGCCGTAGAAGAGTGCGAGTCCCGGGCCCGTCATCATGAGAACAAGGGCCGCGCTGGCCAGCATCCACGCATTGTCAGCGCCGGATTGCGCGGCCGTCACCTGAGCCTGGAGTTTTGCGATCTGATCGGCGGTGGTCCCTGTTTGCGCGGCGGCGGACAGCAGGCTGCCGCTACCGAATGCCAACGCCAAAAGCAGCTTCACACTACGAGGGTGCATATCACTCCGTCATGCTTGCGAGGGGCCTGCCGCCCTAAGTGTTAACAGACCCTGTGAATAGACCAATACCGGCCGGTTCTGCGCCGACAAAATAAAAGAATGCGAACGATAAGCTGTGCAGGGCGCGTGTGGATGCAGCCCGAAACGCCCGTAAGAGTTTCGTGAATATGTTGCAGTTACTTTTACATATTTCGTGAAAATCGCAAACAGCATTTTTCAACGGTGTCCGAGATTGTCAGTTCGTGCTCATTGCAACTTTTTATTTTTCAAATGTGAATGGAGCCGTTCAAATCGAAGGCAATGCAGCGTTATAGTAGAGATATGAGCGAATTAGCGCGCGACCGATATCTGTTTGGCTCGCTGGAGAGCAGCGCGAAGAACCGAGAGAAACTGCGTGAAGTAAGCTATGGATACGATCAGCCCGACGGCGTGTTTCTCACTTCGCTGGATGCTGCGATCAACTGGATTCGCAAGAGTTCAGTGTGGCCGATGACATTCGGCCTGGCCTGCTGCGCGATTGAGATGATGTCGATGGGCGCTTCGCGGTTTGACGTAGCGCGTTTCGGTGCTGAGGTGTTCCGGCCGTCGCCGCGGCAATCCGACTTGATGGTGATCGCGGGTCGCGTCTCTCAGAAGATGGCGCCAGTGATCCAGAGGCTTTATGAGCAGATGCCAGAGCCGAAATGGGTCATTTCGATGGGCGCTTGCGCAACTTCAGGCGGAGTTTTCAACAACTATGCGCTGGTACAGGGTGTCAACCAGGTTATCCCGGTGGATGTGTATGTTCCCGGCTGTCCGCCGCGGCCCGAGCAACTGATCTACGCTCTGACCCTGCTGCAGGAGAAGATTCAGCGGGAGCGGGGAAGCCTGAAGCGAGTTTTGAACTTGCAATAACTGAAAAGATTCAATAAGTTAGATATGGGTCAAATTCAACGGGTGAATCGTTCGCGGAAAGTACAAGAAACGATCGCTCGTTCAGGGCGCTTTTCTGCTGCAACGGCGCTCTGACTTCAGCTTCGCCCCAAAGTAACTGCGAAGGTGCCGGGACCGCGAAAGGTAGCTTTTCAGGCAACTCATTGAAGAATTTGTGCTCTAACGTAATCAACCTGTGGTAGCTTTTTATACCGTCGCAGTTTTCGTTACCGAAGTTTGTCTTTGGGCTTTACCTGGGCTTGACGTTTGAGCCTGTTTCGTGGTTAAGCGTGAATTTTCAAAGTATGGTTTCGGAGGATAGACGCATGCAATCTCGTCCGTTAAGTTCCGTGAGCCGAATTCTGCTAGTTGGATGTGCCGTAGGACTCGGAGCTTCGAGTCTTTTCGGGCAGACTTCGACTCCAGCACCGGCTGCCCCGGCTGAGCAACCAGTGTCCCGTGTGGACGTATTTACGGGGTACTCCTACTTCGCACCACATGGAACGGTGAATACGCCGTTGCCGGATGGAACGACATTCAGCGATCGTTATTCATCGGTGGACTATGGTGCCCTCGCCAGCGTGGCCTATTATTTCAACCGCTATTTCGGTGGCCAGTTCGAATTTGGCGCGCACCCTGATGGTAATAATGACCAGTTCTACACCTACCAGGGCGGTCCGATCTTCCGCTATCCAACCTCGGAGGGGATTACGCCGTTTGTCCACGCCTTGGCCGGAGCAGCAAATGTGGGCGGTCCAAATGCGGAGCCTATTGCCGTGCATCACACGGTGTGGGGGCCGGCGCTTACAGTAGGTGGCGGCCTCGATTACAACTTGCCGTTCTTGAATCATCGTCTGGCTCTGCGTCTTTTCCAGGCCGATTATGAATACATCCACGCGAATTTTGGACCGCAGCCGGTTACTGGCGGACGCGCCAATATCGACGCGGCGCGCCTGAGCACGGGTATTGTCTGGAAGTTCGGCAACATCATTCCGCCACCTCCGGTTGAGTACACCTGCTCGGCCAATCCGGCATCGGTTTATCCGGGTGATCCCATTACGATTACCGGTACTCCCACTAACCTGAACCCCAAGAAGACAGCGACTTACAGCTGGTCTGGTCAGGGCGTGACGGTCAAGGGCGACACAGCGACGGCCAACGTAGATACCACCGGCTTGCAGCCCGGCAACTACACCGTTACCGGCCATGTGAGCGAAGGCCAGAAGCCCGGCCAGTTTGCAGACTGCACAGCAAACTTCACGGTGAAACAGTATGAGCCGCCAACGGTAAGCTGCTCGGTCAATCCGTCCAGCGTGAACGCTGGCGACAGCGCCACGATTACGGCAACTGGCGTTAGCCCACAGAATCGTCCGCTTACATACAGCTACTCCGCATCGGCCGGTTCGATCAGTGGCACGGGCAACACCGCAACCCTCTCCACCACCGGCGCACCTGCAGGAGCGATCACGGTTACGGCCAACGTCTCCGACGACAAGGGCCAGACTGCTTCTGGTACTTGCTCGGTTACGGTGAATGCTCCGCCGCCACCGGCTCCAAAGACCCAGACTCTCTGCTCGATCACATTCAGCCGTGACAAGCGGCGTCCGGCTCGCGTAGACAACGAAGCCAAGGCCTGCCTCGACGACGTGGCGCTCAATGCGCAGCGGTCGGCCGATGCATCCGTGGTAGTGGTTGGTAATTCAACGCCAGACGAGCAGAATCCGCCGAAGAAGAAGGGCAAGAAGGCGGCTCCGCCGGTTGATCTGGCCGCGCAGCGCGCAGTCAACACGAAGGACTACCTGGTGAAGGAGAAGGGCATTGACGCCAGCCGCATCCAGGTCCGTACAGGCACAGCAGGTGCGCAGGAAGTTGAGAACTACCTGGTACCAGCGGGTGCTAATTTCGATACGGACGTGCCGGGCACGACCGCGGTCGATGAGTCCACAGTGAAACCGCAGACTCGCAAACCACTACCTGAGCGGCATCACCGTAGCTCCAAGAAAACGTCCAGTCAGTAAAGCGTGATTGGATCTAACTAAAGGGCCAGCCTTCCGGCTGGCCCTTTACCTTTCAGGCGAATTTGTCATCAAAATAGAAATGAATGCTGGCGGATGTACTATGTTCGCGAATAGATTGATATCAGGACATCATGAAACGTAAGCTTTTGCAGCTGTTTCTGCTTGGTGCAAGCCTTTTTGGAGTTTCCACGCTGACCGCCCAGGGTATTAGTTCAAACTGGATACCGATAGGGCCTGACGGGGGTGATGCGCGCAGTTTCGCGGCTGATCCGGGAAACCCTCAGCATCTTTATCTGGGAACAACAACAAGCTGGATCTACCAGTCCACAGACGGCGGAAGCAGTTGGAAGCGGCTTGCGAAGCTCGGAAGAGCGAACGATCTGGTAGTCGATAGCCTGCTGGTAGATTCTTCCAATGTAAAAACGCTGTTTGCTGGAGTCTGGCAGGTGGATCGACCCGCTGGTGGCATATATATAAGCCATGACGGAGGCGCGACATGGACGGCAAGCGCCGACATGGAAGACCAATCGGTACGTGCGCTGACGCAATCACATTCCAATCCGAAAACACTCGTTGCGGGAACGCTGAAGGGCGTTTACCGCAGTGAAGATAGGGGCTTGCACTGGAAAGAAATCAGTCCAGCAGAGAGCAGCGAAATTCATGAAGTTGAGTCTATTGCGATCGATCCTTACGACCCAAAGACGATTTATGCAGGAACGTGGCATCTGCCGTGGAAAACAACGGATGGCGGAGAACACTGGCACAACATCAAAGAAGGGCTGATCGACGACTCCGACGTGTTTTCGATCATCATTGACCCGACTCGGCCTACTGTTGTGTATATGAGCGCCTGCTCCGGCATCTACAGGAGCGAGACTACAGGCGAACTTAACCGCAAAGTCCAGGGCATCCCTTCGACAGCGCGTCGCACCCGCGTGCTGATGCAAGATCCGGTGAATCCTAAAGTGGTGTATGCGGGTACTACAGAAGGTCTTTATAAAACCGCGGATGATGGCGTGGACTGGTCACGCCTTACCGGACCCGACGTCATCATCAATGACATCTATGTCGACCCAAAGGATACGCAACATGTTCTGCTGGCAACGGACCGTAGCGGTGTGCTAATGAGCAATGATGGCGGCGTGACATTCAACGCTGCCAATGCAGGCTTTTCACAGCGCCAGGTGGCCGCAATTCTTACGGATGCAAGGCACGAGGGCACGATCTATGCCGGCGTGCTGAACGATAAAGGTTATGGCGGCGTATTCGTAACGGAAGACGGCGGAACGAGCTGGCAGCAGCGCAGCCAGGGACTGGACGGCAAAGACGTATTCACACTTGCTGAAACCGATGATGGCGCCTTGCTGGCGGGAACAAATCGCGGCATCTTTCGCTGGTCAGGCTCAGAATGGGTACAGGACGGGAATGTGGTGAACTACGAGCAGAAGCCCATATATGTGATGAGAAAGGGCAAAAGGACAAAAACAACCAGGCAAATCACACGTTCTGGAGATCCTATTAACTCGCGGGTGAATGACATCAATATGGGAACCAGCACATGGTTTGCGGCGACCTCGGAAGGGATCTATCGAAGCGAAAGTCAGGGTAACTCCTGGATTGGGCCCGTGCTCAAAGGCGACAACTATCGATATGTCACTGCTAAAGGCAATGTCGTACTCGCCGCGAACCGCCAGCAGTTGATGATCTCTGATGATAGCGGTACAACCTGGCGCGAGATTACGCTGCCGCAGAAGCTCACAGCCATTCAGGCGGTAACCACCACGCCGAAAGGCACCCTTTGGGTCGGCGGCCGCGAGGGGCTCTTCTACAGCGAAGATGAGGGACAGGACTGGCTGCAAATGACGAAGCTGCCGCTGACCGACATCAATGGTCTGAGCTACAACCGTGAGATGGGAAGAGTCATCGTCACATCTTCGTTTTCTACGGTGGTCTTCGCCATCGACGAAAGCAGCAAAACCTGGAAATGGTGGGAGGCCGGCTGGACACTCCACTCGGTGCGCTCGCTGGGGAACCGGCTCATCGCCGCATCGCTTTATGATGGGGTCGTGGTCCAGCCTAGGATGGAAGAGACAGCGGCCGCTGCCAGCAGCAGGGGCGGAACGCAACCATAGACCTTGCAGGCCGTGATGCGATTGCGTCCGTTTGCCCGTGCAGACATAAATACCCTCTATAGAATCGACCAGATATGCTTTACTCCCGGAATCGCATACTCCGAGGCGGAGTTGGGTTACTATCTGCAATATCCGAAGTCGATCACCCTTGTTGCCGAAACGCAAACGCGATCGATTGCGGGTTTCTGCATCGGACAGGTCTATGCCCGCGAAGGCAAAACAATCGGACATATCATTACCATTGATGTGCTTCCCGATGCACGCAGGCAGGGCACAGGCCGCTTGCTGCTTTGCGCAATCGAGGAACATTTCCGGACAAAGAAGGTGGGTTTGATCAGGTTGGAAGTGGCCATTGACAACCTGCATGCACAGGCGTTCTACCGGGCAATGGGCTACGCGCGGATTGGGACAATCCCCAATTACTATGCTGGGCGATTAGACGCGCTGGTTATGCACAAAGCGCTCATGGCTGATGCGTAGCGGCTGCAACTGCATTCGTGAGGGATGTCTTTTTATCGCCGGTCATGCGCCCTGAGGTCTTCCAGAGCACCTGCCCGTTTCTATCGACAAGCACCAATATGATTTGTTTTTCGTTCGGGATGCTCAAGGCGCGGCGGAAAGTGTCTTTATTTGTATAAAGCGGAATGATCCAGTGCCATGTCAGCGAGTCGGTTTCTACGCTGCGCAATGAGGACGTGTCCCACCAACGAAAAATGAAATTTTCCTCGCTCGATATCGGCATCCGATAATAGCGGAACTGAAAATTCATATGCTGGAGCGCCTCTGCTGTGGGCATCCATGTGTCAATGTCTTTAGACTGCTCCGGCTCGAAGGAAACTAAAACCAGATTGACTTTGCCCTCGAAGTCGGATGGCAGATTGACTTTCGCTTTGTCGAGACTGTAAGTGGTGATTGCCGGGAACCTAATGACCGCCGGAGAGTCGCCCTGCTGTAAAGCGCGCGAAACCGGCAGGAAGACAAAGCAGAAGGCCACAAGAGACAACAATGAGGTGCGATGGGGCAAGCGAAATACCCTGAACGGTATGATTTGTGAAGCTTTCTTCTTGACGCATAGTATCAGCGCAGACGCTTTGCGCGCATGTGAAAGTTTACTGGCTTAGTGCCTGGCGAGGGTCGCTCCCCATTCCTCCGGACTCAAATCGCGGGCATGCCGTGAGAAAAGCCAATGGTGGCCGTCAAGGTCTACAACACTATATTGACGCTCGCCATACTCGGTTTCGTGCAGTTCTTCCACGATTCTTGCTCCCTCTGCTCTGGCTCTGGCGTAATGGCCATCCACGTCATCGAGGAAGATGGTGAGAGACTGTGTGCCATATCCCAATTGCGCTGGAGTTGCCTGATTTGGCTCATTTCTGACCATGATGCAGGCTTTGCCCGCATACATTTGCGCGCCGCTGACGGGATCGCCATAGCGATAGTGCTCGGTAAACCCGAAAACCCTTTTCAGCCACGCAATGGCTTCAGCAACGTCGTGATAATGGATGTGCGGGAGCACCGTATCTGTGGGCACGGAACGGTTTTGTTTCATATGCGCATCTTACGGCGGTCTGTGCAAGGTGTTTCTTGATTGTGACGAAACGTTTTTAATTCGCGGCTGTCATAAGGGGTTGGGCATGCCGAAAGGTCTGAATCACGGCATCATCTTGTGAAGCTGTTGCATTATCATAAGTAGTGATGAGCATAGAGACGGCATTCGTGGCGGAGCGGCGGCCTTTTGCGACTGACGATGCAAGGCTTCAACCGATAGCGAAGAAGGTGCTGGCAGGCGAACGGCTTGACTTTGACGATGGTCTGACTCTCTATCGTTCGCCCGACATACTGGCCGTCGGTTGGCTGGCGAATTACGTTCGGGAAAAGCTACACGGCAAGATTACTTACTTCAACGTTAACCGGCACATCAATCCCACGAATGTCTGCGTGGCTGCCTGCCGCCTCTGCGCCTTTGGCCGTAAGAAGGACGCCGACGGCGCTTACACAATGGCGCTCGAACAGGCATGGCAGACAGCGGCTTCCGGATACAGCGAAGCGGTGACCGAATTCCACATTGTCGGAGGACTGCACCCTGACTTGCCGCTTGAATATTTTCTTGATCTTGTAAGCGGCTTGAAGGAACGCTTCCCGCAGGTCCACATCAAGGCTTTCACTATGGTCGAGGTTGCATTCTTTGCGCGACGCGCGAAGCTTTCCATCCGCGAAACGCTGGAGCGGCTGCGCGACGCGGGCGTTGATTCGCTGCCTGGCGGTGGCGCGGAGATTTTCGCCGACCGCGTGCGGCACATCATTTGTGACCACAAGATCGATGGCGACGAATGGCTGGAGACGGCTCGCACTGCGCATCAGCTTGGCTTGAAATCTAATGCGACGATGCTCTACGGCCACATTGAAAACGAGGAAGACCGTGTGGATCATCTGCTGCGTTTGCGCGCTGTCCAGGACGAGACTCATGGCTTTCAGACATTCATCCCCCTGGCCTTCCATCCGGACAACACCCCGCTCGACCACCTGCCGCGCACAACCGGTCTCACTGACATCAAGCAGATTGCTGTGGGCCGCCTGCTGCTCGACAACTTCCCGCACATTAAGGCTTACTGGCAGATGATGACGCCAAAGATCGCGCAAATTGCGCTGCGTTTCGGCGCGGACGATATCGATGGAACCGTGATCGAGGAGAAAATTTATCACGACGCCGGAGCGACAACGCCGCAAGGCATGCGCCGCCGCGATTTGGAACGCCTGATCCGCGAAGCCGGCCGCGAGCCGTTCGAGCGCGATACCATGTATCGCACCGTCACGCGAACGGAAGATACCTTTACCGTCGCCGTTTAGCGCAGGTGCTAACAAAGCCTTCCACTTTTATTTAGTTGCCGCGCAAACCGGCTCTGTTTCCGTAGGTGATGGAACCGAAACTGGTAACTCGGCAGACATAACCTGTTTCCGGCGTTCACGTTTTGCGCGGGCTTCCCGCTGCTTACGGACCTCGCGCACCGCGACCAGCACCAGCGCAGCAAATGTAACGGCCAGCAGCGTGATCGCGACCCAACCGTGCAGTTGCGGAACATCACTGTACAGCAAGGCCAATCCGACAAAGACAAAAAACACATGCGCGCAAAAGACGTGCAATGATGCCTTGCCTAGTGTAAGGAACGGCTCCACGGCGACAATTCGTAGCACGTACTTGCGCATCCAATAGAAGACAATCGTAAAAGTGACGAGATTCACAACACGCAGCGGTCCAATCTGCCACTTATCGAGTTTCATGCCCAGGGCTTGTTGGGTAAGGTGTGGGCCTAGCCATTCATAACGTATGCCAATAAAAAAGAGGCAGATAGCCGCGGATGCGGCAACCACATATCCCGGAATACGTTTGAGGGGAACGTCACCTTCGGCGGATTTTGCGCCAAGCCACAAGCCTGCGATCCATACCGCCTGCCAGGCAAAGAGATTAAATGAGCCCGTTTCCTGTAATGGGATGGGCAAGTGCGTGACGTAGACGACGATTCCATGCACGAAGTCGCGCAAGCCGAATTGCGCTAAGAGCCATATGGTGCCGCTTAAGGTCAATATCCTTCCCCAGCCGCGCCTTCCGGCCGATGAAAGCACAAGCGGCGTAAAGAAGAGGAAAATGACATACATTGGCAAGATGTCCAACAGCGGTGGGCAGTAAAGCAACAGGATGGAACCGGCAATCGCGACGAATGGATGCGCAATATAGAAGTCGAGCAGATTGTAAATGGCTGCGCGATGGGTCGTGACGGCATAAGCAGCGACGACGGTGAAGGCAAGCGCCAGCATCAGCAGGTGATAGGCATAAATGCGTAGCGAGCGTTGCCACAGCCTGGCGCGCAGGGCTGATCCGTCTTCCAGCGCCTGCCGCAAATAGATGCGGCCGACCAGCAACGCGGAAAGAAAGACAAAACCCTCAGCCGAGGACACAAAGCCGATAGTCTGGTTTACAAAATCGCTGAAGCGCGTAGGCAGATGAGTCAGCGTCATCCAGACGAGGAACAGCCCGCGCAGGGCATCGAGTTCGGGGCGTCTCTGTGGCTTGGGAAGGTACATGAGCGGTTCGACGGACTCCAGCGCGTAGAACTTTCTTAATTAGAACACCCAATAAAAGAACGGGTTGCGTCAGGAGAATGAACGGCCTCGGGCCATGTTGAATCTTTTTCCGTGATCAAACATCTTGATATCAAGATAAATGAAAATCGCCGCTGCAAACTCGAGAACAGATACCAGCGGTATACACCTCTGGCTGGTGCTTTGGAAGGCTTTCCGCTCAGTGGAGGCCCATGCTCACAGACACATTGCTGGTCTGGGCATGTGCCTGAGCGACTTCGGCGTGCTGGAAGCGCTGCTGCATAAAGGTCCATTGACGGTAAACGAGTTAGGCGCGAAGGTGCTGCTCACCAGCGGGTCGATGACGGCAGCGCTCGACCGTCTGGAACGACGCGGCATGGTCGAACGAAAAGAGGATGACGTGGACCGGAGGAAACGTATCATCCGGCTTACGCAGGCTGGCACGGCATTGATTCGTAAAGCATTTGAAGACCACAAAAGAGCAATGGAACTGGCTGCTGGCGGCGTCAGCAGAAAAGACCGCGAAGTGCTGATCGATTTGCTGCGGCATTTGGGATTGAGCGCTGACCGGAATGCGGTGCAGCCGCCGAACAAGAGTGTTGGAAAGAGGAGCAGGAAGGAGTAAGGAAATGTCTGAAATGAAAAAAGTACTTGGAGTGTATGGACCTGGGTCAAACCATTGGGTGGGCGACGGTTTTCCCGTGCGCAACATGTTTCCGTCGAATGGGTTGAAGGATGAAATCAATCCGTTTCTGATGCTGGACTATGCGGGGCCGTCCTACTTTGAACCATCGAAGAAGTCGCATGGCGTTGGCGAGCATCCGCATCGCGGATTCGAGACTGTGACCATTGCCTATCAGGGCGCGGTCGAGCATCGCGATTCCGCCGGCAACGCAGGTGTGATCTTCCCCGGCGATGTCCAGTGGATGACAGCAGCATCCGGTGTGGTGCATGAAGAAATGCACGAGAAGGAGTTCGCCAAAAATGGCGGCACCTTCGAGATGATTCAGCTCTGGGTAAACCTGCCGAAAACGGTGAAGATGTCGAAGCCGCGCTATCAGGGCATCACAAAAGAGCAGATTCCATCGGTCGACCTCGGCAATGATTCCTATGCCCGCGTGATTGCCGGAGAACTGCATGGCGCGCGCGGACCGGCCATCACGTTTACTCCGATAAATCTCTTCGACGTGCGCCTGGCTGTGGGCAGCAAGGTGGAATTGCGGATTCCCGAAGGGCACTACACAGGCGTCTTCGTGCTGAAGGGCGATATCGTGTTGAACGGCGTGGACTCGATCAAAGGGGAAGCGCGTATCGCTACACTGAGCCCCGAAGGCGAGCTTGTCGCGCTCGAAGCAAAAGAAGACTCAACACTTCTGGTGTTGAGCGGCGAACCAATCAACGAGCCTGTCTTCAGCTATGGCCCGTTCGTGATGAACACGCGCGACGAGATCATGCAGGCCGTGCGTGATTACAACGACGGCAAGATGGGTCATTTGGCGTAATGCCATCTATTTTGCGGATCCTTCGTGCGCTGATGGAGTGTTGTCATCCTGAGCGAAACGAAGGATCTGTTTTTCTGCATAAACCTAATACGCCGGAATTCCCGTCACACTCTGACCAATAATCAGAGTGTGAATGTCATGCGTCCCTTCATAGGTCTTTACCGATTCGAGGTTCATCATGTGGCGCATGATCGGATAATCATCGGTGATGCCGTTGCCGCCAAGGATGTCGCGCGATAGGCGCGCGCATTCGAGCGCCATCCACACGTTATTGCGCTTGGCCATCGAGATGTGCTCGAAGCTGACTTTGTCAGCGTCTTTCAGTCGTCCGACTTGCAGTGACAGCAGTTGGGCCTTGGTGATTTCTGTGATCATCCAGGTGAGCTTTTCCTGCACAAGCTGGTGGCTGGCGATGGGCTGGTCGCGGAACTGCTTCCGCAGTAGCGAGTATTGCAGTGCCGTGTCATAGCAGGACATGGCCGCGCCGATCGCTCCCCAGCTAATGCCGTAACGCGCCTGGTTAAGACACATAAGCGGCGATTTCAGCCCGCCAGTGCCGGGCATCAGGTTCTTGGCCGGAACATGAACATCCTGCAGCGAAAGCCCTGAAGTAACCGAGGCGCGTAAGGACCATTTGCCATGCACATCGTATGCGGTAAAGCCGGGACGGTCGGTCTCGACCAAGAATCCGCGCACGCGGTCGCCTTCATCTTCCACTTTTGCCCAGATGACAGCCACATCGGCAATCGTGCCGGAAGTGATCCACATCTTTTCGCCATTGAGAACGTATTCATCGCCGACTTTGCGGGCGCGCGTGCGCATCCCGCCGGGATTCGATCCGAAGTCAGGCTCAGTCAGCCCGAAGCAGCCGAGCTTCTCGCCTTTCGACATCAGCGGAAGCCAGTAGTCCTTCTGCTCGTCTGAGCCGAAGGTAAAGATGGGATACATCACCAGCGCGGACTGCACGCTTACGAAGCTGCGCACGCCCGAATCGCCGCGCTCAAACTCCTGCATCACCAGGCCGTATTCCACATTCGACATCCCGGCACAGCCATAGCCATGCAGATTCGCGCCAAAGAAGCCTAGCTCGCCCATCTGGGGTATCAGCTCGCGCGGAAAGCGGCCTTCACGGTTGCACTCCTCGATGATCGGAATGAGGTTGTCTTCGATAAACTGGCGGGCGGTGTCGCGCGAGAGGCGCTCGTCTTCGTTAAGAAGCGCGTCGAAGCCGATAAAGTCGACCCCCTTGAACTTAAATGCCATTGTGAATGATTTACTCCGTTCTCAGGCTGAAACTACTCAGACTAACAGAGCAAAGAGACACAGAGCAAAGACAGATGCCGCTCAAACAGCATCCGCCTCCAGCACATTGGTTCTGATTCGCGGCAGCGCAAAGCTTACCGCAATCAACCAGATGAAGCCGGGAAACCGTGTCAGAGGCACGAGGAAGAGCAGGCCGGGAATGATGAGATGGAACCAACTGAGTTCTCCCGCGACAGCCAGCGCCAACCCGAGAATAACGATCCACTTTGGCAGAAGTTTGCGAAATGCAGCCGAGACAGAAATGCCTGCCATCAGCAATCCCATCGGAATGGAGAATCCCGGACCGCCGAAAGCATAGGAGAGATAGTACAGGCCCAGCAGAATCGACGGGGTCTGCACGACTGCTGGATGAATCATCGTCCAAGTAATGAAAACAGATGCTACTCCATCGAAGACAGTAAGCAGGCCACCGAACAGCGCGATCCACGGTCCCGCGGAGCGCACGCCGAGGAACCGCAGTTGGCTTACCGCTGCAACTGTAAATAGGCCGAGGCAGATGGTCGCTCCAAACTGCAGAAAGACACAGGCAAGCACCTGTGTGTGATGCGTCTGGAAATAGGGGACGATGACACTGGGCAGTTCCCACGGGCCAGGCCAATAAGGCTTGCCCGCCATTGCGGTCACCGGATACAGACCTGCATTGAACAGCAGCGTGTAGAGGATCGCCAGCAGCGCAAGATGCGGACCTGCGAAGCGCTGAATCCCGGATGGAGTGGATATGGCATGTAGGGTAGTCATTGCAATGCTGTCCTTTCTGGTTGGAATGCAACATTCCTTGAACACAGCCAAAGCTCGATGGCGACGGTGTTGATGGAAAACCCAATCCAGAAAGCAATGCCGAAGAATTGTTGCGGCTTCAGATGCGTAAGCGTGCTGGTAGCGAAGAATATACCCATCACCGGGCGCGTAGTCGCGATGCCGAGAAGAATTGCGACGGCCCTCGTCAGCCATCGCTGTTTGGGCGAGGAATTGTTAGTCCGTCGGTATTGCCAGGCGCGGAAGAGCGAGTAAAGAAAAAGACTGTTGAAGAAGAAAACAGCCGAGCGCTCGGTCCATCCGCCGACGGCGTACGTGCTCATCGCATATGCGGTAATGCCGACGACGGCTCCAAGAGGGTAGAGAATCTCCTCGACCCATTGAGAGCGGGCGAAGCGGCGGAAGTAGGTGAGCGCCAGCAGCACGACGAAAGCGAGCGCCGGCAGAATATGCGCCAGCGTGAGCGCGGCATGGGAGGCGAACCATTCATCGAGGCCGGCCATCTGTGGCGGCACAGACTGCGGCGGATGAGCCAGCGCGATCACGCGGCGCACGACAACTGCAACCGCGATTACAATGCAGATCCAAAAGCCAACGCGCAGCAGGCGCGGAAAGGCATCTTTACGAACAAAGATGTCAGGATTTTTCTCTGAATCGGGAACGGCGGACATCTTTCCTCCAATATGAAAATCATCGTATCATTTAATTTTACATATTGTAAAGCAAAATTTAAACGACTATGATCTTGACGTGGTGACGAAGAAAGCAGTTCCGTGCAAGCGGCCCTATTCTCTGGGCAAGCGCCTGGAGCAGTCCGATCAAAAGCGGACGAAGGTTCTTATGGCCTTGCGAAAGCAGTTGGAGGCTAAAGGTTTTTCGAGTCTCACGCTGGACGGCCTGGCAGCCGATAGCGGCGTTACCCGGCAGACAATCTACAATCTTTTTTCCACGAAGATCGGTTTGCTGGAGGCGCTCTTCGATCAGATCGCGATTGAAGGCGGCATGGAGCGGATGCGTAACGTAATGCAGGCTGCCGATGCCGCATCCATGCTGGCAGGCTTTGTTGAGATTTTCAGCGGCTTCTGGGCAAAGGACAGGCTGCTGATCCGGCGCGCTCACGGAATCGCAGCCATCGATCCGGAGCTTGGCGCAGTGGTCGAAACACGGAACCAGCGCCGCAAATTAGCGGCAACGCGCGTCGTCGAGATGTTAGACCAGCGGAATGGTGGACACGCCGCAGGCAGGGAACAGCGAATTGCTGTTCTTTACTCACTCACTTCGTTTGAGTTCTTTGACGCTTTGGCTGAAGGTTGTGGCAGCACCGAGGAGGCCGCGCGTTTGCTGCCGGAGATCGTCAATAAAGCGCTCCCCAGTCGATAACTGAGACTTCGCTCCGCTTACGTCAGATACTCTTTCAGAAACGGATCGTCAGAATGCACAAGATCATGGGTCGATCCATCAAAAGCAAGCCTGCCGTTGTTCAGAACGAGGAAGCTGGTTTGCGGATCGGAGTGGCCCTCAGGCAGTGGCTCCATTTTGTTGTTCTCGCGGTTGAAGCGATGCGAGGCGAGCACAAAGGCGTCCTGCAAACGATGTGTCACCAGCAGGGAACTGGTGTGATAGACGTCGCGTTGCTTGATGACTAACTCAATGATGGTGGTGGACGTGATGGGATCGAGCCCGCCGGTAGGAGAATCATAGAGGAGCAGGTCCGGTTTGGTGATAATGGCGCGGGCGATGGCGACGCGGCGGCGCATCCCGCCCGAAAGCTCCGACGGAAATTTGGTCAGAGTGTGCTCAAGCTCGACGAAACGCAGGGCTTCAATAACGCGACTGTCGACCTCGTCATCCGGCAAATGTTCTTCCATAAGACGATAGCCGACGTTGTCGCGGACGGTTAGCGAGTCAAAGAGTGCGCCTTCCTGAAAGACGATGCCGACGCGCCCGCGCAGCTTGAAGAGCTCTTCCTCAGGCATGGCGCTGACCTCTTCGCCAAAAATAAAAATGCGCCCTGAATCCGGGCGCAGCAGGCCGTCGGCCAGTTTAAGCAGCACGCTCTTGCCCACGCCAGCAGGGCCAAGCAGGATGCGCGTCTCACCTGGCTTGACTGTAAAGGAAATGTTGTCGAGAACCTGCTTGCCCTCGAAGCCAATGGAAACACTTTCAAAGACAACGACGGGTTCATCCGGCAATGGCTGCCTGGGTTCAAGAGCAACGGCGGCCTGGCTCATGCGCGCGTCACCTGCCGAAAATACCGATCATAAAGCGGCTGATGACGAAGTCGGAGGCGATGATGAGCACAGAGGAAACGACGACGGCCTGCGTTGTGGACCGGCCCACACCCTGAGTGCCGCCGCGCGTCGTCATCCCGTAATAACAGCCGATAGTGGCGATGATGAGGCCGAAGAAAAGCGGCTTGACCATGCCCTGCATCAGGTCGGCATAGCGCAGAGACTGGTAGGCATTGTGGAAGTACTGCGAGCCGTCCTGCCCAAGAAGGAAGACTGAGACCGCCGCGCCGCCGAGAATTCCGATGGCGTCGGAAATGATAGTGAGGAAGAAAAGCATGATGGTGGTGGCGACAATACGCGGCATTACCAGTTTCTTCAATGGGTCGGTGCCGAGCGCGCGCATGGCGTCGATCTGCTCCGTCACCATCATCGAGCCAAGCTCGCTGGCCATGCCGGAAGCGTTGCGCCCGGAGACCATGAGGCTCGTCAGCACGGGGCCCAGTTCCTTAATCATGGAAAGCGCGACAAGCTGGCCGGTAACGGCTGCCGCGCCAAATTGTGCCAGGGTTGAAGCCGATTGCAGGGCGAGCACGCCTCCGGTGAAGAAGCCTGTAAGAATGACGATAGGAATCGAGCCAACGCCAATGATGTCAGCTTGCGTGAAGATGTCCGCGCCATAAAATGGGCGCTTAAATAGGTTGCCGAGCGCGCGGCCCGAGAGCAGCGCATATTGCTGCACCGCGCCGACACCCTTTTTTGCTGCTCGATCAAGCGTAGCTAAAGCGGCCATGTGTCCAGTTTATTCGCTTAGATGCGCGAAGCCGATTTGTGACTCACAGGCTGAGGGTAACACAGACCACAAGGCACAGCGTTCAGGGCACAGGCATCGCGGTCTGGTATTGCTCGTTAAGATGCACATTCCGAAATTGACATCTTAGAAATCCACGGCAGCGAAAGAGATTCCATTCCAGCCGACAAACTGAGCGCCCATCTGCAAGCAAAAAAAAATCCTGTGCCCTGAGCGCTGTGCCCTGTCTTACTCTTTTACTCGCTTCTTGATCTCAATTCTGTAGCGCTTGATCTTCTGGTTGAGGGTCGATAGTGGAATGCGGAACTGTTCGGCGGCTTCTGTCTGGTTCCAGTTGCAGCGTTCCAGCTTGTCGATGATGATCCGGCGCTCGATGTCTTCAATGATGTCGAAGAGCGAGGCGTTGGGATTGTGTTCGAGCAGACTGGACGAGTAGCTGCGGCCGGTAAGGTGTCCAGGCAGAAGATCAGAATTGATGGTCTGGCCGGAGGAAAGTACTACGCCGCGCTCGATGATATTTTCGAGCTCGCGCACATTGCCCGGCCAATCGTAATCGACAAGCGCGCGGATGGCGTCGGATGAGAGCGAGCGAATCGGCAGGCTGTTTTCTTCTGAGAAGCGTTTAAGGAAGTGCGCGGAGAGAAGCGGAATGTCTTCACGCCGACTACGCAGCGGCGGCAAGTCAATGGTGATGACATTGAGCCGGTAGTAGAGGTCTTCGCGGAACTTGCTTTCACGTACGGCTTGGCGCAGGTCAATGTTGGTGGCGGCAATAATGCGCACGTCCACCTGGATTTCCTGTACGCCTCCAAGCTGCATAAAGCGACGGTCTTGCAGCACCCGCAGAATTTTGGCCTGAGTATCGAATCCCATGGTGGCGATTTCGTCAAGGAAGAGCGTGCCGCCATTTGCGATTTCGAATAGGCCTTTTTTGGTGGCGATGGCCGAAGTGAATGCGCCTTTCACATGTCCGAACAACGTTGATTCGAGCAGTTCCGACGGCATGGCTCCTGTATTAACAGGAACGAACGGCTTATCGCGGCGCGGCGAGTTGGCATGCAGCGCTTTGGCAATAAGCTCCTTGCCTGTGCCGCTTTCACCCTGAATGAGCACAGTTGAGCGGCTTGGCGCGACCTGTGCGACGAGGTCGAAGATGCCGAGCATCGCTTCGCTCTTGCCGACAATGTTCTCAAAGTTGTAGCGCTGCTTGAGTGCGCGCTTAAGCTGGACGTTTTCTTCTTCCGCATGAAAGCGTGCGATGGCTGAACGTATGTCGGCGAGCAGCTTTTCATTGTCCCACGGCTTCTGGACGAAATTTTGCGCGCCGGAACGGATAGCTTCGACCACATGGTCCACCGTCCCATAAGCGGTGATCATAATGACCGGCAGGTCGGGATTGCGCTCGCGGATGAGTTGCAGAATTTCAAGTCCGTTCTTGCCGGGCAATGCAAAGTCAAGCAGTACGAGATCGTAAGACGAGCGATCAATCAGGTCGAGGCCTGATTCGCCTTCAGGCGCCGTGTCGATGTTGTAGCCCTCAATCGTGAGCAGCGTCTCCAGTGATTCGCGGATGGATATCTCGTCATCAATAATGAGGATGCGATGCCCGCGCTCTGACTGCGGTGAAGATGTAGAGGGCGTGACTGCAAGAGTGCCTTCAGACATGCGCGGGTTTCCTTAGCATGGGGAATTCAAGAAGAAATGTCGTGCCGGTTCCTACCTGGCTTTCAACGTGGATTTTCCCGGCGTGCTCCTGGATGATGCCGTAGGTAACGGCAAGACCCAGGCCGGTGCCGCGGCGCTGTCCTTGTCGGGGCGCGCTCTTGGTAGTAAAGAAAGGATCATAGATGCGCCGCAGATGCTCGGGCGCGATGCCGGAGCCGCTGTCCGAAACGGCGACCGCAATCTGCCCGTTGGCTTCTGTTGCGATGCGCAGCGTCCCGCCGTCCGTCATTGCATCTTTCGCATTGAGGAACAAGTTGAGGAAGACCTGCTGTAACTTGTCCGTATTGCCGAGGATGGGAGGGAGATCGGCTTCGAGCGTAAGCTCTGTTTTTACCTTGGCCGTCTTGAACTGGTGATCGAGCAAAGCAAGGGTTTCGCGGATGATCACATTCAGATCGGTCTCGCGGAATTCCGTGCTGCTGGTACGTGAGAAATTCAGCAGATTATTGACAATCTTGGATGCCCTGAAGGTTTCCGACGTCACTTTTTCCAGCAGTGGTGATAGGCGTTCGTCGCCACGCAATTGTTTCGCCAGCATCTGCGTGTAGGATGAAATCACAGCCAGCGGCGTGTTGACTTCGTGCGCGACTCCGGCGGCCAGCAGCCCGATGGAAGACAGCTTCTCCGCCTGGCTGAGTTGTGCTTCGAGTTCGGTCCGCTCAGTTATGTCGTCGAGCAGGATGATGCGGCCAACCGTCTCGAAATTGCGTGCGATCAGCGGTGCGATGGCGATATTTGCAGTACGTGCCTCGCCTTCGCGCATCTCCAGACGGAACTTGTAGAGATTATGTACACCCGGGTCGCTCTTGACGCGATGGAATTCCTGCATGAAAGCCGCAGGGAAGACGTCTGACAGGCTCTTGCCCAGCGCTTCGCGGCGCGGCAGCGCACAGAGGACTTCCATCTGGGCATTCCAGCTTTCGATGCGCTCATCGAGATCGACAGCCAGGATGCCGACATTGATCGATTCGACAATGTTCTCGTTGAATTCCTTCAGGCGTTCATATTCTGAAATCTTCTGCTCAAGGCTCTGGTAGAGGCGCGCATTCTGGATGGCAATGCCGATGTATCCAGCCAGCGATTCGAGCAGCTCCATGTCTTCGCTTGAAAGGAAGTCGCCTTCGCTGGTACGGCCCAGTCCGATAACGGCGATGGTGCGGTCCTGCAATCGACAAGGCAGATAGTAGTTCAGGTCGAGCGCGGCGGCAGTACGCTTCTCGCTGTCAGAAAGATGCAAGGCCTGCTGAGGGTTCTCCAGGAAAATATGCGAGCCGGCATCGGGCTGGTCGAAATCAAGGAAGCTGAGATCAAGCGGCTGGTTGCCATCCATGACCGATGCTTGCAAGCCGTGCCCGGCCGCCAGACGATATTCGCCTGTTTTCTCAGCAAGCAGTACGGCGACGCGTGAAACCAGCAGGGTGTGCGGCAAACGCTCGACGATCGAGTCGAGCAGCGTTTTGAGATCGGTTTGTGAACTAAGACCGCGACCAAACTCGATAAGCGTCTCGCGGTAGTCATAGCGCTTGCGGTCAAAAATGCGGTCGACGCGCTCCTGTATGCCACGCCGGAGCGGTTCAAAGAGCTGCGCCGTGATGATGATGGCAGCTACCAGTCCCCAGAGCCGGAAACTCGGCAACCGATTGCGGACGATCTCTCCGGCAAGCGCGACCAGCCCAAAATAAAGCGCGGCGAGCGCTGCTGTCGCCAGCGTATAGGAAACGCCGCGCTTGAAGATGAGATCGGTGTCCATCAGCCGGTAGCGGATGATGGCCCAACTGAAAGTCAGCGGCAGAAAGACGAGCGCTAGCACCGCGATCTTGGTCAGCAAGTCAGGAATCTGCGCGTCGGCCAGATAGGGAATGGCATAGAGTAGCGTGAACGGCGCAATGGCGAGCACAGTACCGCGCGTAAGCCACTTGAGCTGCTGTCGCCGTAGAGGCTGGTCTTCTCGCTGGTAGTTGACAAAGAACAGGACCGCAGCCAGCACGTAGAAGAGCGCCTGGTAGCCAATTGTCAGCTGATCGAGGCGATGCTGCAGCGACGCGGTGGCAGCCCACATCTGGATGGCGATGATCTGCAAACCGATAACAAAGCAGGCTGGCAGGTATGTAAGGCCCACGAGCCAGCGGCGGATGCGCCGGCTTTCGGAAAACGCCAGGGCGAAATGCAGAAAGAGCGCAGGCTGCAGCGCTCCGGCGACGATGTTGCCCCAGAAGATAATCTCATCGAGCGAATTGAGCTTGCCTGTGTACTTGAAGGCATAAAGCGTAAACGACGCCAGGCAGAAGATGTAGAAATGGGTCGCATGTGGCGCGGTCCAGCGTCGAAAGAGAACGTAGAGGCCGATTCCGAGATAAACCAGGGCAATCAGGCGAAAACCCTGATTATTGCCGCGATCGAGAGGATCGAGAATCAGTGGAACTTCAGGCAGCCGGACGCCGGAGCGGATGACTGTGTAGCGCATGGTGCCATAGGCGCCGGTACGCACCATTTCGCGGACAAGCGCTGACCACCGGGGCACAGGCCGGTCGTTCGCCTGGACCAGCAGATCGCCTGTCTTGAGGCCAGCACGTTGCGCCGGGCCATTCGCGAGCACCCGCTGCGCCAAAAGACCACCAGGGGCTTCTACCCACCAGGCCCCATCGGTCGGCAGTTGATAATTATTTTCCTGAATGAAATTGAACGCCGCAAAGACCGTAGCAGCCACAGTGAAAAGCGCCAGGAGGAGGACCGTAATCCGGGTTTGCAGCGACCTTTCCATGTGCAATGAAGAGAAAAAACGTGAATGCAATCGATTCCATGCAAATCGAATGCCATCGTCCCGAAACGATTTACTATCGCCGGTTAATCCAGTATACCCTTGATTTTATGTTGGATACCGATTTTCGTGATACTCGAAGCTATTCGTGTGACGAGAGTTATGACTGCCTGGATGAAGAAATCCGTATCCTTCTATGAAAAATCATAGAAAGGCTTGTTCGATGAAATATAGAAAGTGGTCGATTCGATAAATAGTGTCTATCACTCTCCGGGCATTGATGGTTACCGCGGAGGAGCTGCTGTGCATCTTTCTTGACTGTTTGATTGTCTTAAAGATTGAGTTAAGATTTGGTGAATTTGCCGACCGGCGGATGCAGTCGGCTTGAGGGCAGCCATGGCACTGGCAACTTGGATGCAGCCCGCGGACGGGCAGAAAATCGAAGAGATGTCCGTTCCCGTCGACGGGCACAAAATGCATTGCCTTACGACGGGCCGCGGTCCTGCTTTGGCGCTGTTTCATGGGCTATTGGGAACTGCCGACGCCTGGCGCCCCTGTCTTCCACGCCTCGCAGAAGAGTCCTCTGTGTATGCAGTGGATACGCTCTGCATCGGCAAGTCCGAACGCGTTCCTGGTTTGGACGCAAGCCTCATCGCCCAGGCAGATCGTATGTCCAGATTTCTTGCTAAGGCTGGCATAAGGCGGGCCGACATTGTCGGCACGTCCCACGGCGGCTCGATGGCAATGATGTTGGCGGCGCGTCATCCGGAGCAGGTGCGCAGCCTAATATTGCATGCTCCCGCGAATCCGTTTTCTTTCGTAGGCGATCCATTGGTGCATTTTTACCGTACCCCTCTTGGGCGCTGGTTTGCGCGTCAGGTTCCGAATCTACCCGAGAAATTGCAGGAACTGGCGCTTGGCCGGATGTATGGCAACAGTAAGCTGGTCCGTCGCGAAGCGCTGGAACGCTATATGAGCTCACTGCGTATGCCGGGGACCACGGAGCATGTGATGAATATCATCGACGGCTGGTTTGACGACATGCGCGAACTGGGGACGGCTCTGGAAAAGCTGCATGACCTGCCGGTGCTCTTGGTATGGGGGACCCACGACCGTGCCGTTAGCCTGGAGTCAGGCCATAAGCTGGAGAGGATGCTACATCACGCAGAACTGGTAGTCATTCCGGGCATGGGGCACTTACCCCATGATGAAGCTCCCTTGGCATTTGCCGACGCTATAAACGGATTTCTCCGCCATCTGGATAGAAGTGAAGCCGAACGCGGACCACGGCTCGTCCGGTCGAACGGCCAATCTTAGTGTGAGTCGTCGTCTGCCTTGCGGCTGGTGGCCCATAGAATTGCCACCACAAAAATCGTTGCGAAGGAAACGATAGAGAAAATCGCCAAAGTAGTTCTCCTTTTCAAAGCAGAATGCTGCCTACAGCATAACCTATGGCTGCGTTTTAGCTAAGAGTTTACTGTCCGTTTTCGCGGGCGGCGAGCAGGATGCGCAGATCTCGGAGATTGTTCCCTGTTGGTCCGGTGATGATGGTATCGCCAAGTGCTGAGAAAAGAGGACAGGTGTCAAAGCGTGCGAGATTTGCCTCGGGATCGAAGTGATATTCGCGGGCGCGGGCAATAGTTGTGGTATCGGCAATGGCGCCTGCCGCCGGACTGTTGCCGTCAATGCCGTCAGAACCGGCGCTGAGTACGGCGAGCGGCTGGCCCTCATACTTCGCGAGATCGAAAGCCGACGCGAGCGCGAATTGCTGGTTGCGCCCGCCGCAGCCAGGCTGAGGACCAAGTTGTACAGTGACTTCACCGCTCGACAGCAGACACAGGCGGGGGTGCTGGGCGCGCAGCTCGTGAAAGCGCTTTAGCAGATAGCGCGATGCGTCGGCATAGTCCCAGTCGTCGCAGGTGTTGTCGATAACGACGCGAAAGCCGAGTTCCTGTGCGCGGTCGCGGGCTGAGTTCACGAAATCGTGGTTTGAAAGCAGCGTGTCAAATTGCGTGTGACGGAAGGCCTCGTCAGCGGTTGCTCCGTGCGTTTCCGCTTCAACTTCCGGAGACAGCGATTCGAAGTAGGTGCGCACTCTCGATGGAAACTTTTCCAGCAACCGAAAGCGCGCCAGTATTTCGCGGCATTGCTCAAGCGTGGATTGATCGGGCAGAGTCGGCGATGATGCAACAGATCCGAGGTCCTTCAGCGGCACGTCAGCAATCAGGAGCGAGAGCTTTTCCGCTTCTGGAGCAGCAAGCGCGAGCCGCCCGCCTTTGACGGCGGAGAAATACTTGCGGACCGTGTTGATTTCCGTAATGGTCGCGCCGGAGGCAATCAGCGTCTCGTGGAACGCAATGGTATCGTCGAGCGAAATGCTCCGATCGCGGGGCAGCGCGAGCATGGCTGAACCACCGCCGCTGATTAGGAAAAAGATGAAGGTATCCTTATTTGCGCGTTTCAGCAGCTTGAGCACGGCCTCGGCGGCCGCAAATGAATCCTCGTTAGGAAGAGGATGGCCGCCTGTGAAGTAGCGGATGCTCCAACTGCGTTTCTTCGGCATCTGCGGTGCGCAACATACGCCTCGCACATGGAGCTTCCTCGGCAAACGGTCCAGCAGCGCGTCGAGCATGGTCAACCCAGCTTTGCCGAAGGAGATGATAAAGACCTTCTTGTAGCGGTCGAGTGGAACAGAGATTGGTTTCACGGCCGCGGATGGATGCCGCACGAGCGTCATGCCGTCAAAATGAAGATGGCGGTCGAAAGCCTTGCCGACTTCGCAGTCCTCCAGTGCGTGCAGAAATATGTCCTGCGCGGCCGAGTAGAGTTCTTCGAGCTGTGTGCCGGCTTCGGGAGTCATGAGGCGCTGGCGGGGAGAAAGTTGGCCTGCACCCAGTTGCGGATGGCAAGCTGCACCTGCTCCAGTTTACCTGCGAAGAAGTGGTCAGCGTCATCAATCCACACCAGTTCTGCTGGCTGTTTTGCAGCGCCAAATACCGCCTCTACTTTAGCTTTGGGGCCATACTGGTCGCGCGCGCCGCTGATGAAGAGTTTTGGTTGCGGGCACGAAGAGAGAAAGCGGTATTCATAGTCGCGGCCCTCGGCGTGAACGGGAAGGCCGAGGCCGATGAGTCCTTTGACGCCCTCGTCTCCGCAACAGGCTCGCAGCCCCATGGCCGCGCCAAATGAGAATCCCGCAAAGAGAATCGGGAGGCGGAATTCATGTTCAAGCCAGTCGACCGCTGCCCTAACGTCGGCGATTTCGTCATGGCCATCGTGCTCGCCTTCGCTCAATCCAGTACCGCGAAAGTTGAAGCGCAGCACAGGTAGTCCGAATGACTGGAGAGTTTTCATGGTATGGTAGACGACCTTGTTGTGCATTGTCCCGCCGCCAAGTGGATGCGGATGGCAAACCAGCGCCGTATACGGAGCATCACGCGCGCCCGCATTCAGGATGGCTTCAAGTTTGCCTGCGGGACCGCGCAGATCATCAATTGTGCGCAGCACAGCGGAACCGGAAAAGATAGTGGTCATGTTTGTTTCTTAAGTATTGTAGCCAAGAGTTCGCACTGTGCTGGGGTATTCTGAGACACGATGACGCTGGATCCGATACAACTGACGCGCCGCCTGATCGATATAGAATCGATTACCTACAACGAAGGGGCCGTAGGTGCGTTTCTTGCCGAATTTCTCGCCGCGCGCAATTTTGCCGTGGAAACCACTCCGGTCAATCAGGTCGAAAATAAGAGCGAGCGCTTCAACGTCTATGCCGGAACAGCAGGTGAAACCCCCGATGTGGTGCTTGCGACGCACATGGACACCGTTCCGCCGTTCATTCCCAGCAGTGAAGACGAGAAGAACATCTATGGGCGCGGCGCGTGCGATGCGAAAGGAATTATCGCCGCGCAGATCGCCGCAGCCGAACGGCTCCGCGACGCAGGCGCAAGGGTTGGCCTGCTGTTTGTTGTAGGCGAAGAGCGCGATTCCGGCGGCGCGAAAATCGCAAATACAAAGCCGAAGCAGAACCGCTTCCTCATCAATGGCGAGCCTACAGACAACCGTCTGGCGATTGCATCGAAGGGCGCGCTGCGCGTGCTCATCCAGGCTAAGGGGAAGATGGCGCATTCTGCCTATCCTGAACTGGGCGAGAGCGCGACCCACAAGCTGGTCGAAGCGCTGCATCGAGTGCTGGCGATTGAGCTGCCAATAACAGAGGGCGTGGGGCCGGGCACAATGAACGTCGGCCTGCTTGAAGGCGGGCGCGCTACGAATGTCATCGCCGATCACGCCGAAGCGCACATCCTGGTGCGGTTGGTTGGCCCGTCAGAACCTGTGCGCAAAGCAATTCTGGACGCGGTAGGCGATCTAGCTGATGTGCAGTTCACGCTCGATCTCCCGTTTATGCGCATGAGGCAGATGGATGGACTGCCAACGATGGTGGCTGCATTCACGACCGATATTCCCGCGCTTTCCAATTGGGGCGAGCCCGTACTGCTTGGGCCAGGGTCGATTCATGTAGCACACACGCCGTACGAGAAGCTGGCGAAGCGCGAGCTTCTGGAAGCGGTCGATTTGTATGTGAAGGTGGCGCAGCGTCTGTCGGCCGAACGATGAGCATGCGGCGACGGCGCAAAGCGGTGTAGGCTTGTCACCCTCCCGCCTCATAGCCAGGATTCAACGATAGACTGCAAGAGATGAGTCAATACAACTCGCTCGAACACGCCGCATCCTCATATCTGCGTTCAGCCATGCACCAGCCAGTGAAATGGCATGAGTGGTCGTCGGAGGCCTTTGCGCTCGCGGCGCAGGAAGACAAGCCCGTTCTGCTCGATATCGGGGCGGTGTGGTGCCACTGGTGCCATGTGATGGACCGCGAATCGTATGAAGACGCTTCACTCGCTCAGGTTATCAACGAACATTTCATCGCGGTGAAAGTCGATCGCGATGAGCGCCCCGACGTGGACAACCGGTATCAGGCTGCGGTGCAGGCCATCAGCGGGCAAGGAGGATGGCCGCTGACTGCTGTTCTGACTCCCGACGGCAAGCCGTTTTTCGGCGGAACGTATTTTCCTCGCGACGACCGTTACGGCCGTCCAGGATTTGAGCGTGTGTTGCGAACGCTGGCCAACGTGTGGCAAACGAAGCGCGGTGACGCCTTGGAAACTGCTGAAGGAGTTCTTGCGGCCATTGAGCATGGCGAGAGCTTTTCCGGGCGCAGCAGTTCACTGAGTCTTGAGCTGGCGGACAAGCTGGTAGCGAGCGCACTGAACCAGTTCGACCCGCGGCACGGGGGATTCGGCGCGCAGCCAAAGTTTCCGCATCCAGCGGCCATCGACCTGCTGATCGACGTAGCCGCACGCACCGGCAACGAAGCTGCGAAACAAGCAGCGACGGTAACGCTCAAGAAAATGGCCGCGGGTGGCATCTACGATCATCTCGGCGGCGGGTTCCACCGTTATTCGGTGGACGAGCGCTGGGTAGTGCCGCATTTTGAAAAGATGCTCTATGACAACGCGGAACTGCTGAAGAACTATGTGCATGCTTTCCAGACCTTCGTCGATCCGGAGTTCGCCCACGTTGCTAAAGACATGATGCGCTGGATGGACGAGTGGCTCACTGACCGCGAGCGTGGCGGCTTTTACGCCTCACAGGATGCCGATGTTTCCCTTGATGACGATGGCGATTATTTCACCTGGACACAGGAAGAAGCGGCTGCTGTCTTGACGGAAAATGAGCTGGCGGTCACCGGGTTGTATTTCGACATCGGCGAGATGGGCGACATGCACCACAATCCGAAAAAGAATGTGCTGCATGTGAAATACACAACTGAAGCTGTCGCGCAAAAGCTGTCACGCAGCGTCGAAGATGTTCGCGAGGATCTGGAATCGGCCCGGAAAAAGCTGTATGCGGCGCGACTGGAGCGAACAACACCCTTCGTCGATAAAACGGTCTACACCAGTTGGAACGCGTTGGGTGTGTCGGCTTATCTGGAAGCAGCACGAGTTCTGCAACTCGAAGCGCCGCGCAGCTTCGCCTTGAAGACGCTGGATCGAATCCTGCAGGATGGCTGGAAAAAAGAAACAGGGCTGGCGCATGTTATCGCCTACTCCGATCAGAAACAGGCGCGCCAGCGCGTGGCCGCCGTACTCGATGATTGCGCCTTCCTGATACATGCCTGTGTGGATGCCTGGCAGGCTACAGGCGAGTTGCGCTACTACAACGCGGCAATTGAAATCGGTGATGTAATGGTCGAGCGCTTCTACGATGCTACTGGCGGCGGCTTCTTCGATACGGAAACGCCGAAGGGCGAAGTGCTCGGCGCGCTATCGGCACATCGAAAGCCTTTGCAGGACACGCCAACGCCGGCGGGCAATCCAGCAGCCGCAGCTGCTCTGCTGCGGCTGGAAGCACTGAGCGAACGCAAGGACTTCCGCGAAAAAGCAGAGGACACGCTGGAGCACTTCGGCGGCGTTGTCGAGCATTTTGGCTTATACGCCGGAACGTACGGTCTTGCGTTGGAGCGGCTGCTGCTGCCTGCCGTGCAGGTGGTCATCATTGGCGAGGATGACCATGCGCGTCAGCTAACGGCGATGGCAATAGCGCGCTATGCCGTGAACAAAAGCGTCATCACGCTGCGGCAGGACCAAGTGACACGCGAAAATCTGCCTCCCGTGTTAGCCGAGACATTGCCTGCATTGCCGCAGCTTCAGAAACAGGCAAGCTTCGGCGTTGTCTGCCGAGGAAATGCCTGCCAGCCGCCAACCAGCGACGGCGAAGAATTGTTGAAGGAATTAAGCGGTATCTAGTGTGGTAGGTCATTTCATCAATAATCGCTTTGCTTTTTCCAAAAAAGAGATGGCATTAATTCTCAAGACAGCCTCTACATCCCTTCACCGGTGAAGGGATTCACTTCATTCGGCTTGGCCGTAGTAGGATCAGCAGCAGCCACCACCGCTTCATTGTTGCGTAATCCAACAGGATGAACATTTGAGCCGTAGACTCGCAGCGGATCTCCCGGCAGCAATTTATTTTCCGCGAGCGCGATGCGAATGCGTCGTTGCGTCTCGCGCATGGCTGCCCACTGCTTGTCGGCCTTTGTCTTCAGTTGTACGGGATAGATAACCTGCGACCCTTTAATGGTGTCTACGCCAAGCAGAACAGGGTCGCTGATGAACACATCGCTGTATGCAGGATCATTCCGCACGCCCATGGCGACTTCTTTCAGCAGCGCCAGCACTTTATCCGGATCGGCTGAAAAATCAACCGACACATTGATTGTCGCCACCGAATAGTCACGCGTCAGGTTGGCAACCGTCGTGATCTGCGAATTGGGAATGATATAGAGGGTGCCATCGCCGTCGCGCACCGTGGTCTTGCGCAAGGAGAGCGATTCGACAATTCCGGTCAATCCCGCCAGCCTCACTTTGTCGCCAACATTGTATTGGTCTTCAACGAGGATGAGCACGCCATTCAGGCAGTCCTTCACGATAGTCTGTGCCGCCAGGCCGATAGCAACGCCAGCCACGCCGGCGCTGGCAAGCAATGGCTCCAGCTTAAAGCCAAGCATCGGCAGGATTTCCAAAGCGGCCACAAACATGATCAAGCCAATGCCTGTGGCGCGGATGACCGATGCCAGCGTGCGCACTTGCGCAACCCGTGCAGCTCCGGCCGCATGATGCTCCGTGATGCGGACAATCCGGTGAGTAATGATCTTGAGGACGCGCGTGAGCAGCCACGCGACGAAGCCGATAATGACGATCTTGGGAAGCACCTTATAGGTAAAGTCCACAAGGTCGTTAAGAAATTGAGCGTCGAGCCGCGCTAGGCGGCTTTCCTGTGAGAAGAGCGTCAGAAAGGAGTGCGTATATGTCACGAACATAGGAAACATTCTTATAATGACCTGATGCGCTGTTTAGATGCCAGTTCGGTGCCTCTAAAAATTGCGGTCATTGCCCTTCTTTCCGGCTGTTGCGTGACCGCGAGGGCGCAATTCCCGCAGACGCCGCCGCCTCCTACGACTCCTCGGACTCCCGGCGTTCCCGGGCAGTCGCCGGCCTCCAGTGATGACAATGATCAGGACGCGATGGCGCGCCGGGCAATGCTTCGACAGGCCCAGAAACGCAACGATGAGCGCCAGCAGGACATTGTGAATGACACGGCCAAACTGTTAAAGCTGACCCAACAGCTCAAGGATGAACTGGCGAAGAACAAGGACCCAATGTCTATGGCCACGATCAAGAAGACAGAAGAAATCGAAAAACTGGCCAGATCAGTCAAGGACAAAATGAAAGGAAACTAACCGCAGAGCGGGTTCTTTTCTAAATGAGCGTATGATGTTGCGGAAATATGGCGTTAGATCTTCACGCCGGGCCTAAAGAAAAGCTGTTTTTGAAGCGCTGAAAAATCCGTATGGTGTGATCATTCTCTCGAAGGAGGTCGCATGGCGGCAGATGCTATCAGCACCGCACTGAAACGCGGAACCGGGTTGGCCATTGTCTGGGCAATCATCCTTATCCTTTGCGGAATCCTTTCACTCTCTTTGCCGATGATTGCCGGAATCAGCACGGCCATCGTGCTCTCCGTCCTCATCATCATCGCCGGGATCGTCCACCTCACAACTGCACCGGTATCCAGAGGTTTCGGCGGGTATCTGTGGCGGACCCTGGTGGGCATCGTCTACATCATTGGCGGAATATGGCTGATCAGTCACCCGATTCTCGGGCTTGTTTCTTTTACTTTTGTCCTCGGAATCATCTTCCTGATCGAAGGCATTTTTTCGATCATCAGCTTCTTTCCGTTGCGCAGGAACGCCGGCTCAGGATGGCTGCTCTTTGACGGCCTTATCACCGTATTGTTGGCATTTCTCATTCTCGATCACTGGCCGTCGAGCGCGGCGTGGGCCGTTGCCACAATCGTCGGAATCAATCTGTTTATCAGCGGAATCACGCGCTTGATGGCGCTGCTTGCCGTGCGCCGTTTTCTGAACGTAGCAGCAGCATAGCCACTCTTTACAGCCGACGGACCAGTAGTAGCGTCTGGTCGTCTATCTGTTTTCCGAAAGCACGCGCCGCGCCGAGAATCGCATCCGCCAAAACGGGAAGACTGTCTCCGGAATGACGCGCGATCACTTCCTGCAAGCGGTCCAGGCCGAATTCATCTTCCGACTCATTGCTGGCTTCAAGAATTCCATCCGTGACGGCGATGAGAAGGTCACCCGCTAACATGATCGACGCCCCTGCGGAAAAGCCCTCAACCGGCATCAACCCAAGCGGAAACTGTTCGGCTGAAATATGTTCCGTGCCCGCCCGCGAGCGATAGTGCAGAATGGGCGGATGCGCCGCGAGCGCATAGAAGACGCTGCCGTCGGGGTTCAGCCGGAACCCGGCAAACGTGGCATACATCTGCGGTTCCTTCACATCAGGCAAAACGCGGTTCAGCCGGTCCATGAGCGAAGGCAAAACGTCTTGCGGTTCCACCAGGCGCGCATCGAGCAATGCGGTTCTCGCCGCCGTCTTCAGCATTCCCATCAGGATGCCGGCCTGCAATCCGTGTCCGGCAATGTCCGCGATATAGGCTACAGTGCTGCCATCCTCCAGCCGAAGAGCATCAACCAGATCGCCCCCGACCTTGTCGCTCGGGTCGGAGCGTCCATACAACTCAAACTGCGCATCCCGCAAAGCCACCGGAGGAACGAGCGTTTTCTGGATACCGTGAGCGAGCTCCAGTTCATTGCGGATGCGAGAGGACTCCTGTCCTTCTCCGCGAACAAAGCGGATGAGCAGGGAATAAGACACGATAACCAGCAGCAACATGACCACTCCGGCGAATCGGACGCCGGATGCCGCGGGCACTGGCTGCAAATGAAAATGCGATCCAAGAAACGTGACAATGGCGGTGAATCCGAGCCAGATCGGGATTTGAAGAAGCGTCGCATGAATAAAGTAGCGAGGGGTTAATCGCATCCCCACGTGGATGTACATCAGGGCAACGGATCCACTGAAGATGGCATTCAAGATCGTGATGACATATGGCGTGTGGCCGAGGTTGAAAATGTCGCCGAAGATGCCCGTGATTGCAAATAAACAGAAGACAGCAGCATAAAGAGGCCACAATCTGCTGATAGGAACAGATTTGTAATACTGGTCCCAGAGCCGATGCTTATCTTTTTCTGATGTCTTGCGGGCGAAGAAGCTCATCAGCACGCACAATAGCAGAGATTCCCCTCAAGTGCCGCCCAAAAGAAGAAGGCCGCCATCGAGGCGGCCTTGCTGGTAAGCATATTTCAATTAGACAAACAACGGCGCCAGCACCAGAGTGACCGTTGCCAGCAGCTTGATGAGCACGTGCAGAGACGGCCCGGCGGTGTCCTTGAAGGGATCGCCAACCGTGTCGCCTACGACTGCGGCTTTATGAGCTTCCGAACGCTTGCCGCCATATTGACCGGTTTCGATGAACTTCTTGGCGTTGTCCCATGCGCCGCCACCGTTGTTCATCAGCATGGCCATCAGGATGCCGGAGATCGTGCCGACCATCAGCAACGCCGCGACCGCCTCGGCCCCGCTCAGATTCATGGGAACTCCGTGCAGCATCGGCGTGTCCGCCAGTTCCTTCAAATTGAACGCTGGACTGAAGTAACGGAAAATGACCCCTACAGCCAGCGGCATGGCGACGACCAGCGCGCCCGGCAGCACCATTTCCTTGAGCGCCGCTCCAGTGACGATGCCCACGCAGCGTCCGTAATCGGGCTGCGACGTGCCTTCCATGATTCCGGGATTTTCCTGGAACTGCTGATGCACGTCCTGGATCACGAACTGTGCCGCGCGTCCTACAGCTTTAATAGCAAGCGATGAGAAAAGGTAGACCAGCATCGCCCCCAGCAGCGCGCCAACAAAGACCGGCACCGATGCGAGGTTAACGTTAGAGAAGCTCCACGAAGATGACAGAGCATCACCAGCCGCAGCGAGCCGCTGGCTCACGATGTCGTGGATGGATTCAAGATAAGCCGAGAAAAGCAGGAAGGCAGCGAGCGAAGCCGAGCCGATGGCGTATCCCTTAGTGAGCGCCTTGGTCGTATTTCCGGCGGCGTCGAGCTTGTCCGTTTTTTCGCGGATGTCGTGCGGCTGATTGCTCATTTCAATGATGCCGCCGGCATTGTCCGTGATCGGGCCGAAGGTGTCCATAGCCAGAATGTAGGCTGCCGATGAGAGCATTCCCATCGTGGCGATGGCTGTTCCGTAAATGCCCTTCGAGTAATCGGAGATGGTTGTCACGTCCGCCAGCCCGCGCACGCCGAAGTAGTAGCTGAAGAGCAGCGCTGCGCCGATCACGATGACCGGAATCGCCGGCGTCTCCATGCCAACAGCTAGGCCGCTGATGATGTTCGTCGCTGGGCCTGTGGTTGACGCCAATGCAATAGACCGCACCGGACGGAAGCGCGTCTCCGTGTAGTACTCAGTGATGCGGACGAACAGGAATGAAGTAATAATCCCGCAGATGCCGCAGCCGAACAGCCACCAGCGGTCCTGAAGCATGTAATGGACCGCGACAGCAAAACCCGCCAGCGCCAGAAGCGTGGTGACGTAGTAGCCGCGGTTCAATGCGTGCATCGGCTCTTCATTTTCTTTAGCGCGCACAATGCTCACGCCGACGATGCTGGCAATGAGGTTAATGGCCTGCACGATCAGCGGGAAGAGAATGCCCTTGATGCCGAAAACGGGATAAAGCGCCGCGCCAAGGATCATCGCTCCTACGTTTTCAGCAGCGGTGGACTCAAAGATGTCCGCGCCGCGGCCTGCACAGTCGCCCACATTGTCACCCACGAGATCCGCAATCACCGCAGGGTTACGCGGATCGTCTTCCGGAATTCCCGCTTCCACTTTGCCAACCAGATCAGCACCTACGTCAGCAGCCTTGGTGTAGATGCCGCCGCCAAGCTGGGCAAAGAGCGCCACCAATGATGCTCCAAAACCAAAGCCGACCAACTGGAATGGCGCCTGGTCGGGGTGCTGCAATCCTCCAAAGAGAAGGAAGAGCACGCCAACTCCCAGCAGCGAGAGGGCGACCACGATGAGTCCCGTGACCGCGCCGCCGCGCAGCGCGATTTGCAGCGCCTTGCCCAGGCTGGTGCGCGCCGCCGAGGCGGTGCGGATATTCGAGCGGATCGATACCCACATGCCCGTCTGTCCCGAGAGCGCTGAACATGTAGCGCCAATCAGGAAGCTGATCACGACCTTATTCGCAAACGGAGCAGTGAACGGCGAGAGGTGATAGCCAAGATAAAGAATGATGGCGAGTGCTACGGCTATCAGCGCAATCGTGCCGTACTGCCTGCGCATAAAGGCTTCCGCTCCCTGCCGGATAGCGTCAGAGATGCGCTGCATCTCCGGGCTTCCGGTATCGCAGGCGAGAACCGAGCGGGCAAAAACCAGCGCGGCAATCAGGCCGAGAACGCCGACCGCAAGCGCGATCCAGAGATAAAGACTGCCAGAATTAAGGTTTAGTGGTTCATTGGACTGCCAGAAAAATGCAGCCAGCGAGGAGACAAACGACATTCAAAGTCCTCCAGAGAGAAGCAATCACCCAAAATTTGCGCTTCCGTTGCCCTGCGCGGCTTCGGAACCAGAAACGTACTGACCAGAACACAATCTGGAATCGTGAAAAAGGCCCCAGAAGCCTGTTCCAATCCTTTTGCGCAGGCATTGTGAATGGAAACGCTGAATTAGAGCACGTTGCAGAAACGATGGTCAATTCGCCAGCAACCGCAAAAATGATTCGCGCGGCATAAGCCTGTTTCCGGTGCGTTTCAGGCATGGCCCGGCGCGTTTCACTTTCATACAATAAGAATACAGAATGGCCCACCAGAGGCCCAGCGCCAGGCATCGTAAAGCAGTTAGTGTTCTGGACAGACAGATGTCCTGGGAACCTGTACAATCACCTGTCGCTCCAGTTGTGTGACAGATTTCTGGAGCGGCGACAAGAGGTTTTTCTGCATGGCCAAAACAGCCGTTCGCGGCGCAGAAGAGAGCAAGGCAAATACGGTTCCTGGCCTTGATTCTGAGCGATTGATTGAGATTTACCGCCTCATGTATCTTTCGCGGCGCACCGACGACCGCGAAATCTTGCTGAAGCGGCAGCAGAAAATTTTCTTCCAGATCTCCGGCGCCGGACATGAAGCTCTGCTGACGGCAGCGGGCATGGTGCTCAAACCGGGCTACGACTGGTTCTTTCCCTATTACCGCGATCGCGCGCTCTGCCTCGCGCTCGGCGTCACCGTCGAAGAAATGTTCCTGCAAGCCGTGGGTGCGGCTGCCGATCCGGCGAGCGGCGGGCGGCAGATGCCGTCACACTGGAGCAATCCCAAACTAAATATCGTCTCGCAATCTTCTGCCACTGCTTCGCAGATTCTGCACGCGGTGGGCTGCGCCGAGGCCGGGCGCTATTTTTCTCACCATCCGGAAGCGGCCAAAAAGCATGATGGTGACTATCGCGCCTACAAAAACATAGTCTTCCACGGCGACGAGGTCGTCTACACCTCTCTGGGCGAAGGCTCAACCAGCCAGGGCGAATTCTGGGAAGCGCTGAACACGGCGTCAAACCTGAAGCTGCCGGTGCTCTTCGTGGTTGAGGACAACGAGTACGCCATCTCAACGCCAGTAGAAGTCAACACGCCCGGCGGCAACATCTCGAAACTGGTCGCTGGTTTCCCGAATTTCTACTTTGCCGAAGTCGACGGCACCGATCCGGTCGAGAGTTACCGGGCATTTGAAGAAGCCGTGGCCCATTGCCGAGTAGGCCTAGGGCCATCGTTTGTGCATGGCCATGTAACCCGGCCATATTCGCATTCGTTTTCTGACGACGACCGCGCCTACCGCCCCAAGAGCGAGATGGAAGCCGACTCGCTCCGCGACCCGCTGCAGAAGATGCAGATGTTTCTCCTGCGCGAAGGCATTCTGGACGCCGATGCCATCAACAGTCTTGAAAAGCAGGTAGACGAAGAAGTCCGCGTTGCCGCAGAGCGGGCCTTGCGCGCGCCATTTCCCGATGCGTCGAGCATTCCTCTGCACGTTTATTCCGAAAATTACGACCCGACACGCGCCGATTTGCAGACAAAACCCGCGCAGACTCCGGACACGCAGGAACGCACCATGGCCGACCTCATCAACGCCTGCCTGAAGGACGAGATGCGGCGCGACCCACGTATTGTCGTCTTTGGAGAGGACGTGGCGGATTGCAGCCGCGAAGGCTATCTGCGCGAAGGCGCAGTCAAGGGCAAAGGCGGCGTCTTCAAGCTGACTGCCGGCCTGCAGAGCGAGTTCGGCGCCGACCGCGCCTTCAATTCGCCATTGGCCGAAGCAAACATTGTTGGTCGCGCCGTCGGCCAGGCCGTGCGCGGTCTGAAACCGGTCGTGGAAATCCAGTTTTTCGATTACTTCTGGCCGGCCATGCACCAGATGCGCAACGAGCTAAGCTCGATGCGCTGGCGCTCCAACGGAACATATTCCGCGCCCGCCGTGATTCGTGTGGCCATCGGCGGCTATCTTACCGGCGGCGCAATTTATCACTCGCAGTCGGGCGAAAGCATCTTTACGCATACGCCGGGCGTGCGCGTGGTCTTCCCGTCGAACGCGCTCGACGCCAACGGCCTGCTACGGACGGCAATCCGTTGCGACGACCCGGTCCTCTTTCTTGAGCACAAGCGGTTGTACCGCGAGACCTTTGGCCGGGCCGCCTATCCGGGACCTGAATACATGATCCCCTTCGGCAAGGCGAAGACTGTGCGCGAAGGCAAAGACCTGACCATCGTGACTTATGGCGCTGTCGTTCCGCGCGCCCTGCAGGCTGCTCAAAAAGCGCACCGCGAACACGGCATCGAGACGGAAATCCTCGATCTGCGCACCCTCAATCCCTACGACTGGGAAGCGATTGCCACTTCGATAAAGAAGACAAGCCGCGTGATCGTCGCCTATGAGGACATGCTGAGCTGGGGCTACGGAGCTGAAATTGCCGCCCGCATCGCCGACGAATTATTTGAAGACCTCGACGCCCCGGTCAAGCGCGTGGCGGCAATGGACACCTTCGTCGCCTACCAGCCGGTGCTCGAGGACGTAATCCTGCCCCAGCCTGAGCACATCTACCAGGCGATTGCGAAGCTAATGAAATATTGAGAAAAATCAGAGCCCGGATGCTCACTCAGGAAGACCCATGCGACGCAGCAGGTCGCTGAACCGTGGATCTGTGTGCAGGTTCTTGAATTCCGGTCTGATGTTCAGTTGAAAGAGGCCGCGGCCGGGAAGGGCTCTTTCGATCCATTGGAACGCCTGGTCTTTTTCGCCCAGGAGTGCGTGAATCGCGGCGCAGCCGTGAGCGGAGATGTATTGATAAGGTGGCTGAGACTGTGACAGCCTCGCCACGACTGCCCGCGCTTCGGCGTGTTTACCGGCGAGGGCATAAATGATTCCTCCTATTCCCATCGGAAGAATATTCGTCTGAGCGTTGCCTTCTGAAAAGGCGCCGGCTCTCTCCGCTTGGGCAAAAGCCTCCTCAGATCTTCCGCTATAGGCATAAGAGAGGGCCAGAAGCAACTGCGCGGGAGTGAAGGATGAGTCAAGCTCCAGTGCCTTATGGGCTTGCTCGATTGCCGCGTCGTATTCTCCGAGCATGTGATATGTTCCGGCAAGAAGCTGGTGGTTGGGCAACGAGAGCGGATCGAGCTCCAGCGTTATTCGTGCTTCGGCGATAGCCTCCTCGGGACGTCGATTGACCAGGCACCACTGGCTCCGCGTGTAGTGGCCTCCGGGAATATTCGGGGCTAATTCGATGGCTCGGCGGGACTCTTTTTCTGCGCCGGCCCAGTCCCAGTCGTATGCGAGCAGCAGGTATGCCAGACAGGCATGAGCGGTTGCCATGCTGTCGTCAATTTCGAGCGCCTTGAGCGCGGCTGCCTTTGCCATGGGAAATGCCTGGGAAGGCGGCAGTCCGCCAAAAATGCCGAGAAGGATGTAAATGTAGGCCAGGCCGGCATAGGCTCTGGCAAAGAGCGGGTCGATTTCAATGGCTTGTTTCGAATACGCGATTCCCTTCTGGATTCCTTCGGGCGACCATTTGTTGGCGTAGTACATCGCCTTCAGGTAGAGGTGGTACGCTTCTCGGTTCTCCGTTGGTCGTTTGTTGAGGAATTTGTCTTCGTCCGGGCTTAAGCGCGGCCGAAGGCTTTCAGAGATGCGGCGCGCGAGTTCTTCCTGCAATTCGAAGATGTCTTCGAGCGTGCGATTGAACTGCCCGCCCCAGAGCTGGGTGTCATTCGCTACATCCACCAGTTCCGTCTGAACGATCAGCCTGTCGCCACGCTGCGTTACTGTACCGGTGAGAACAACATCGACATTCAGATCGCGCCCGACTTTCTTCAGCTCGGTCTCAAGGCCTTTGTAGCGAAAAGCAGAAGTCCGTGGGACCACCCGAAGATCGGGAAATTGCGAAAGCAGATTGATGATGCTCTCGCTGATTCCTTCGCTCAGATATTCCGCTTCCGGGGGGCCTGTCCCGTTGGTGAAGGGCAGCACGGCAAGAGAATGAAATCCGCTGCGAAGCTCTCCCGGACGGGTGGCCGGCCCGAGAAAGCGATAACCTCGCTTGGGAATCGTTTCGACGTAGCGCGGACTTTCGGGGTCATCGTCCAGCGCATCTCTCAGCTTGCGCACGGCGACGCGCAGGCTGCCTTCGAAATCGACGAAAGTGTCTTCGGGCCAGATGCGGCTGCGCAGTTCTTCGCGGGTAACGATGTCTCCGGCTTTTTCGAGCAGCACAACAAGGAGCCGGAATGGCTGCTCCTGCAGCTTGACGCGCCTTCCGTTCTTGAACAGTTCGCCCGAGGCCGCATTTACCTCAAACTGGCCGAATTGATAGACAGCGTTGGCAGGTGTTGGCACATCCAGCCCTCCGCCTTACCGAGGCCCGAACCCGTGGTCTGGTTTACTCCCAGAGAAATGGTGGCTGTTCCACCAAAGTCCATTTCCTTCCCGAGGACCCGATTCGAAGCCGAGTCTACCGCTTCGGAACAGTTCACAGAGCCTTGTATTTGCCTGCGTCATTGGTGGTTAGCAGTTCACGGAGGATTCACGGGCAGTTCCTTTGAAACCAGGCGCAAAGAGCGGTTTCATGCCTCATGAGGCAGCCGGAAAAGGCGCCTCGCAGAAGGAGAAAACCACCATGAAACGCATACTTGCACTTGCATTCTTTGCGGCGGCTTTGATCTCGGTGGGCGGCGCTAACGCAAATGCTCAATCCCTTGAGTTCAAGGTCCCGTTTGACTTCACCGTTCAGAGCAGGGCGTTCCCTGCCGGGACTTACTGGGTCAGCCATGCAGCCCAGAATGTCATTTTCATTCAAAGCCGGGACATGCGGTTCCATACAATGGCCGTGACCTATGCCGCTTATGACACATCACCCAGCGGCGCCGAGCTTGTCTTCAAGAAGTATGGTGACAAGTACTTCCTGCACGACGTACTTTGCAGTGCTGCGGACTTGAACGGGGAAATCCCGGAGTCCAAACTGGAAGAACAGACTCGCACCCAGCAGGCGCAGCTTCCGCACGGTGAAACGGTTGCGGTTCTCCGCGCGGGAGTGAAGTAACCATCTCCATGGCCGGGGCCTGGCTGGCCTCCCTGTTCCATTGGCTGAAGTAGGGGGCTCCTCTTGACACGGCCCATATACTGAAAGCAAGAAAAGAAAGCCCGGCACAAGCCGGGCTTTCTCATTTGTGACATGCTCTTTGAAAATTGCGATGCCTCCTAAATTCCTTCACTGGAGGAACTTGCAAAAAATGGGGGTGGGGTTAGAAAGCCAAAACGGAACCACGGGTTAGCGGCTTTTGCTGCCGAACACTAAGAGCGCGCCTCCGCCGACAATGGCAATCACACCGAGAACAGGCGGCAGCGGAATGTTATGGGTTTCTTTCTTTTCCGCCTGGATTGGTCCTATGTCGAGGACTTTCTTGTGGGTGGTATAGGTGATGCCCCCGTAAATCAAGGCAATAATGCCCAGTACGATCAAAACAATGCCGGTCACTTTCATGCAGAACCCTCGGATTAGTCTTCGTTAGTCTGAGGCAGCTTGCAGGATTTTCGTTGTACTGACGGGCAGAGTCGCATACAGCCGCAACTTTCGCGTTAGGATGCCGTTTGCAGAAGTGGTCGGCTGACCGGGCGGAGTACCAATGCCAATTACGCGACGAGCATTCATGAAGGGCGGAGCAATGGCCGTCGTCGGCACTTCCGCGATCCCCAGCTTTCTTACGCGGACAGTGCTGGCCCAGGCCACAACGGCGCAGGCGCAGGGCAAGAAGTTGGTCGTGATCTTCCAGCGCGGCGCGGCGGATGGGCTGAACATCGTCGTTCCGCACCGCGAGAGCGCCTATTACCAGATGCGGCCCACCATTGCGATCCAGCAGAATCAGGTCATCGATCTGGACGGGTTCTTCGGGCTGCATCCGGCGATGCAGCCGCTCAAGCCGCTGTGGGACCAGCGCCATCTTGCCATCGTCCATGCTTGCGGATCGCCTGACCCCACGCGGTCGCACTTCGATGCGCAGGATTACATGGAGAGCGGCACTCCCGGAGTCAAAGCGACAAGCGACGGCTGGCTGAATCGGGCCTTGCAAGCCGAAGACGCGTGTTGCGCCGCGCGGAAACATTCCGCCTTCCGCGCGGTCGCGCTGGGCACGCAGGTCCCGCGGACGCTGGAAGGCAAAATTCCCGCCGTTGCCGTGAACAATGTCCGCGATTTCAGCGTGGGCGGACAGAATCCGGCTGCTGCTCCAGTTGCCGCCAGTTTCGAGGCGATGTATGCCGACAGCGTGAGTGCTGTCCTGCACGGCACAGGCTCGGAAACATTTGAGGCTGTGAAGATGCTGCAGGCATCCGATCCGGCGAAGTACACGCCTGCGCCGGGCGCAATCTATCCCAATGGGCCTTTTGGAAACAGCCTGCGGCAGGTGGCGCAGTTATTAAAGGCAAACCTCGGCGTTGAGGCCGCCTTCACCGATATCGGCGGATGGGACACCCACCAGAACCAAGGCAACGTCAATGGGCAACTGGCCAACCGGTTACGGGATTTCAGTGAAGGCATAGCCGCTTTCTGGACGGACATGGACGACCAGGCCAACGATATCGTTCTGGTCACCATGTCAGAGTTTGGCCGGACTGTCCATCAGAACGGAACCGGCGGCACCGACCATGGCCACGCCAATGTGATGTTCATTGTTGGCGGAGTCGTCCAGGGTGGCCGGGTGTATGGCAAATGGCCGGGAATGCACCAGAACCAACTTTACGAAGGCCGAGATTTGGCCATTACGACGGACTTCCGGCAGGTGCTTGGCGAGGCTGCCTACAAGACGGTTGGCGCTAGAAATCTCGACTTGGTGTTTCCCGGAGCCAACTTACAGAGCAATCACTTCTTGAATATCATGAAAGTTTAACTTTAAAGATCGCTTAATGCCGCCTCACGCCGGTTCCCAGCCGCGAATCAACCGCCAGATGACCTGATCCGCTAACCAGAATCAGCAGAGCCAGCACTAAAAGAGCAAGCGGAAACTCGAATCCCATAGGGCCAGTGAGCCCGTGATGCAGGTGCACTTTGAGCACTGCGACGGCCATGTCGATAACAACTCCAATGGCCGCGATGGGAACAAGCAGGCCGAGAATCAGCAGCGCTCCGCCAAAGAACTCAGTGAACGCGGCAACGTAGCCCAGCCAGGAAGGCAGTCCGAGGTGTCCCACCATCTGGGTGAAGTTGTAGAGCGAGCCGCGCGGGAATATCTTGTGCCATCCGTGGACAATCATGATGACGCCGAGAACGATGCGGGCGATGAGCACCGCAAGCGGGCGGAAACGGTCGAGCCATGTGAACATCGGGGCTTGCTCCTGTATGTGAAGAAAAGTGTTTGCAGTTTACGGGTGCGGAGGCAGTTCGTCCAGAAAGCGCTGCAAAGTTTCGAGATACAGAGTCTGGTCTTTTGGCGCAATCTGGAAGAACTGCTTCGGCATGGCGGCAACGCTGAACAGATAGTGTGTTTGCGGATCATTGGCCCGTTCGATGAAGAGCTTCGGAGTTTGCAGAGTCTTTAGAGTTTCTGTCGGATCGAAGCGGTCGCTGGTGAGGAGGCGCACGGGGAGAATTTTTGTACGCTTGTCTGCGGCGAAAATAGTAAGCGCGTCAGGGCTGATGTTTTCCAGAACAAGTGCAGGAATATCAGAATGACGGGCCGCGGTATTGACGGCGATGGTTGCCCCAAGACCTATTCCATCAAGGATCAAAGAATGCGTAGGCAGATGGCGCGTGCCGGTCAGATAGGCGAGGGCGGCGTCAGCGTCCTGATTCATGCTGATTTCGGAGGGGTGAGGATCGGCGCTTCTGCCGAAGCCACGATAGTCGAAGACGAAGACGTTGATGCCGAGCGTATGCAGCGTGTCAAGTTGCGTGATCGAGTCGGAGAGCGAGCCGCGTCCGTCGTGCAGGTAGAGGATGGTGTTGCCTGAGTAACGGGTGGTGGAGTCAACAGGAATCCACCAGCCGGTGAGCTGCGGCTTGCCTGTCTCTGTATCGTCGAATTGAATGTTCTGATATGGGATGTTTGGGCTGACGCTGACCGTATGCGACGGATGGAAGAGAAACTGCCAGCTTCCCTGATAGAAGAGCAGACAGAGCGTAGCGTAAGCGCAGGTGGCCGACATTCCCAACGTGATGGCGATTGCGGAAAGCAGCCATTTTCCGCTGATGAGCGGTTTCTGCGGGCGCAGCGGGTCGTTCCATCCTGCGTGGTGGGCTTCAGAGTGGGCTCTCAGGTGCTTTGACATGAGCGATATTTGAATTCTTTACTCTCCCACCCTATCGCAAACTGCGCGATAGGATGGGGCACCCGTAGATCCTTCTCTTGCTCAGAGTGGCAAGAAGTTTATCCGAAAGCGAGCTCGTCGGCAGATTCGAGCGGCGTTCCGCAGACGCGGCAAATGACTGCGGAGCAGTCACCACACACGAGCGGATCGCTGACCTCTCGCGCGCAGTTGGGGCACCATAGGCGCACTTCGCTGCCTTCAGGTGGATTCGATGGGGGCTGATCGGGCATTCTGAAGATGAGCGTAGCACGCAGCGCGGATGTCCGTTGCGATGGGGCAAAGCGGATCATTGACTCTGCTCAGGATGACAATCTGTTTTCAGGGAAAGACGAATGTCAGAGTTTGTGCGAATTTGCGGCAGGGCTGATTTGCCGCCTGCGGGTGAGGCCCGCGAAATTACAGTAGGCGAACGAATTTTCTGCGTCGCCAACGATGGCGGATCGATTTCCGTGATGGACAATGTGTGCCCGCATCGCGGCGGACCGCTGGGGCAGGGAATGATCGAAGACGGCAAGATTATTTGTCCGTGGCATGCGTGGGCCTTCGATCTGAAGACGGGTGAAGCGCATCCGCTGGCGTCGAAAGTGCCGGTGTATGAGGTCAGGATTGAAGGCGAGGATGTGCTGGCGAAGCTATGACGGGTTTGTCACGAGTAGCATTCTTGCGTTCCCACCCTATCGCAAACTGCGCGATAGGATGGGGCACCCGGAGTCATGCGCTTTTCGAAACCTATTCTGACGTGAAGGTCGATGCTGGCAGGCCATCCTTGTTGAAAAGGTTGGCGTCGGTCCAGCCTTGCCAGGCGTAACGCACGGCTTGCGGTTGGCTTATGCTCGCGGCCTGGACGACGACGGTTGAGCCGTCGATCTTGGCAGTAGCAGGGACGAATTTCCCGTCGGCTCCCGCGATTTCAAAGCCCTCAAGTTGTGGGCCGTGCGCGGCGAGTCCATCCTTCGCATGATCGAACCAGACGCGCATGGATGAACCTTCAACGGTTGCTGTGCGGAAGAGCGGGCCGGAGTACTCAAGCTGCGGTTCTCCATAAACCAAAGCGCGGGCGGCGAGAGCGAGGCGAGCACCGACGGTCTGCTTATCAGGTGGATGTACGTTGTCTCTGGAGCCGATGTCGAGCGTCACGGCCATGGCGGTATTGGCGACGGCAAGAGTCCGCCGCTGCTTGTCGCGAAGCTGGCCCCAGTCTTCCTGTGGCGAGTAGAAGTTCGAAATCTGCACATAGAGAAATGGGAAGTTGCCTTCACCCCACTTTGTGCGCCAGTCCTGAATCATGGCCGAGAAGAAGCGCGTGTAGTAGGGGGCACGATCGAGGGCGCTGTTAGTTTCGCCCTGGTACCAGATCACGCCTTTAATCGTGTAGGGAACCAGCGGCGCAATCATGCCGTTGTAAAGGTTTGCTGGCTCCCAGGAACGGGCGTCCGGATGCCACGGATGGTCAGGCTTAGGCTGGTGCGCAGCCTCAGCGGCTGCGTCTTCGCGCTTCTCTCTCGCGACGATGAGGTCGGTGTCAGCCAGGTCATCAGAGAAATGCGCCCATGAAGCAAACATGGGCATCAGGCCAGCGTCGGAGCCGATGCCGTCCATGCTCATCCAAGCCTCGACAGGCGTGCCACCCCAGGTGGAGTCGATGAGTCCGATAGGCACATGCTCGCGCGTGTTGATGTCGCGGCCAAAGAAATAGGCCACGGCGGAGAACTCGGCGGCGGTTTGCGGATTGCACTCGGTCCACGTCGCTGTTACGTCGTTTTTCGGGAAGTAGGAGGGTGTGTGCTCGATGCGCAACAGCCGGACGGTCGGCAGGTTGGCGTTGGCGATTTCCTGCTCCGCGTTCTTGAGGACAGCACTGCCGGGAAAGCCGTTGAGCGGCATCTCCATGTTCGACTGACCAGAAGCGACCCACACGTCGCCCACGAGGAGATCAGAGTGCGTGAGGCCGGGTCCGGATTTACCTTGCGCGGTGAGAGTGTACGGGCCGCCGGCTTCCTCCGGTTTGAGCCACACGCTCCATTTGCCGAGGTCGTCAGCGCTGGCGGTGTGGTTCTGGTCGTGAAAATGGATTGTGACCGCCTCGCCGGGGTCGGCCCAGCCCCAGATGTGAATGGGCTGGTCGCGCTGCAGCACGGCGTGACTGCTGAGGACGTTGGGAAGACGGACTTCGGCCTTAATAGAAGCTGGGATAAGGCCGGCGAGAAGGAGCGCAATGCTGAGAGTCAGATGTCTGGAAACAGGCATTCCTGAATGTGTACCGCCTTATTGGGAATGTGATTTTCGGACGCGTGATAACGATACATCATTCGCGGCGGCGTTAACGCAGGCCCAGTCTCCTGCAATAATTTTCAATCTGCTCAACAGGTGCGACGTATAATTGGCCAGCCTTTTAGGGGAGGGCTGCCGATGCCATTGCTGCGAATGTTCAGGGTATTCGTCTGTTGTGTCCTGGCTTTGACTGCGATGGGCGTGTGCGGCCAGAACTCACTGGCGAACCAGACGATCAAGTGGGATGACTACACTTACAAATTTCTATCCACGGGCCAGTCGGCGCAGGTTTTTGATAGCGCCGGGAAAGTTGTGGGAACGATCCTGTCGATGAACGGCGACCTGCAGATGATTCCGCTGCCCGGCACAGATGAGGAGAAGCTGAAAAAATCATTTGCGGACTGGAAGGCTTTTTATGCCCGCAGCCACAGCGCTGGAGGGTCTTCAAGTGCAGGCGCAACTGCCACGCCTGCTGCGAGCAGCAGTAATGGTGGACCGGCGGTACCGTGCCCGTCAACCTATGGAGTGTCCTACTTTGACGGCACGGCTTGGAAAACAATGATGCTGGCCGTCCAGATGCCAAAAGAAAAAAGTGTTTCGCTTTCGCAGGGCTTCAAAGACATGGGCAAAAATCCTTTGAATCCGAGGGCGGGTGAAACCATGATCTACCGTTATAAAGATCCGGCGGCGCCGTTGACGACAGGTCCGAACCCGTCATTCTGCGTCAGCATTAGCGCTAACTTTAATCCGAGCCAGATTATGATCGGTACAGTCGATATTAAGAAGGACCACCGCGAAATTGAACAAGCGGTCAGCTCGCGGGACAGCTGGCTCCCGCCTAAGCGTGTTCAGCAAGTGGATATCAAGCGCGTGTCTGAAACGGTAGTCGTGGTTACGCCGAAGACGCCCTTGCCGCCGGGACAGTATGTGTTGGGTGGACCTCCGATGGTGGGAATTTACGATTTTGGCGTACGGGCAAGCCAATAGGTGGCTGATTTAGCCCGTTCATCCTTTTCTAAGATCGAGCAGTGGTGACTTTTGAGCGTTCGGCAGCGCGCGTCCCGCGCTTCCTTGTGGACAACCACGGGCTTATTCTGTTCTTCAATAAGTAATCATCAGAAAATGGTTGTAGTGCGTGGGCAAGTATCTGCGCGCTGAGGGGACAGCTTTTCGGGTGGACGCGAGTATCGAAAAAACAACACAGCAGGGGCCGTTGAACTGGATGCCGTCCGTGGCGCGGCTGCTGGGCGTCATACAGGAAGTCCATATGGAATTGTGACCTTGAGCGTTGGTTGCGCTACGCTGATCCCGCAGCAGAATACTGGCGCATATGATTTGCTGCTGGCCGCGGACAGTGCTCTTTACCGCGCAAAAGCAGCGGGGCGAAACAGAAGTGAATTCGATATGCTGGACGCGGAATTAGGCCAGGAAGCAGGGGCGAAGAAGCGGGGCGGTGATTAGAGCAATTTTCCCGCGGCGAGGTCGCGGACGAGGCCGCGATCGGCGGCGAGGAAGTCGTAGCCGGGAAGGTCACGCAGGTTGCACCAGCGCAGATCATTGAAAATGTGCTTTGTGATTTCGCCCTCGAAGCGATGAACGGCAAAAAATTGCAGATCAACCGAGCCGCCGTTACGATAGGCGTGGCGCACATGGGCTACCAACGTGCCGATCATTGCGCGGATTCCCAGTTCTTCTTCGAGTTCGCGGATCAGCGCCTCTTCCGGGCCTTCACCCGGCTCCATTTTCCCGCCCGGGAACTCCCATTTAAGGGCCATGGCCTGATCAGGGCGGCGCTGGCAAATCAGCACCTCATCTCCGCGCAGAATAAGCGCGGCGACAACAAACCGGACAGAAGCGGACTTCACTTCCGGTGCGCCGGGTTTTTGAGTCTCGGTATCCTCCACGCTCACACCAGTTTAGACGGTTCAGACTCAAAATCGATGCAGCGCAGTTGCGGACTTTGCATGGGGCCGAAAATTTCCGGGTGAATGACAGAAGCCAGGGCGCGCATGCCGCCGATGAGCGTAGGCGCGGGCGTGTTCAGCAATTCTTCCGTGATGCAGAAGACACGGCGCTCGCTGACGGCGCGAAGTTGCTGCCAGCCGCGCTTTTCCACAGTTCGCTCGAGCGGAACGCGCATACCCGCTCCGCACCATGCCATGACCACCACGTCGGGATCCGTTGCGATGATGATTTCAGCTTTCGTCACCGCGCCGGGCAGGCCGACAAACTCGCCGCCAGCGGCCTCGACAAGCTCCTTGACCCAGTGTTGCGAGTGGATGAGCGGCTTACCCCATTCCTCGCAGTAGACACGCGGACGCTTGCTTGCCGCTAACGTACGGCTACTGGTTTCGGCGATGGCCGCCTGCATGGAGTTGATGACAGCTGCGGCTCTTTCAGGTGCATGAACAATTGAGCCGATGAGGCGGATGTCGCTATAGATGTCGGCGATGGAATGTGGAGCAAGCGCGAGGACAGGGAAGCTGGCTTTGAGGATGGCTGCCAGCGATTCATGTCGGTAGGGAACCGATGCGATGACGAGATCAGGTCTGAGGACGGTCAGTTCATCGGTGGTTGTTGTCCATGCGTCGTGAACAAGCGGAAGATTGCGTCGGCGCAACTCGGGGACAACGTCGAGGCAATAGCGCGTGCATGCAACGAGGGTGTCGATTTGGCCGAGGCAATCGAGGATGACAGACACGCTGGGCTGTAAGGAGACGATGCGCATGTGATTCGTACTCTCCCACCCTATCGCAAACTACGCGATAGGGGTGGGCACCCTTTTCGTGCTGCTGCAAATACAGATCCTTCACTGCGTTCAGGATGACAGCATCTTCTGAACATTTAGTTCTTGCTGTCCTTCATCACCGATGCCGGATAGAAGACTATCCAGCCATTTTCAGCAGCGCTTTGTTGCAAAGCTGGACTTGGGTTTACCGGGAAGGCGTGCTTCGCAATCTTCAGCATTGCCTCGTCGTGGATGGAATTGCCGAAGACGCAATCCGGGTGCGGCACGTCCGCGCGAACAAGCGCAGTGGCTTTGGCCTCGTCTGTGGGAACATCGATCAGGTCGCTGGTTACATGCCCATTGACGATGCGGACTTCTGCCGCCAGCACGCGCGATGCGGGAATGCCAAAGCGGGCCACGCCTTCCTCAATCACCCAGTTGTTGGTGGAGCTGACTGCCCACAGCCCGGTCCCGATGGCCTGCAGGTCAGCGATGAGCTTGCGCAACTCGGGAAAGATATTGGCTTCAATGTGCGTGCGGAAGTAAGTCGCTGCGGCGTGGCGCATCTCGTCCTCGCCCAGCTCGGCATACATCTGCACCATCTCGCCGCACATTTCAGCCTCAGAGACTTTGCCGGCCCGGTAGGCGCGGTATTGCGTGTCCACCCAATCGGCGGTGTTGCGCGAGACCAGCCCGGACTCAATCGACCAAACCATAAAGCCGTATCCCGCGTCTCCCGTCCAGAGAGTGCCGTCACAATCGAAGACAGCGGTCCTCGGTTTTGCCGCCATAACGGCATCATGGAATTCTTCGCGGGTGTATTGGTCGGCAGGCGCCGTGTGCAGCGTGGTCAAGAATCGCTCCTTCAAACTCTATTGTCAGTGATGATCTCGCATTTTGCACGGTGGGAATGTGAAGCGTTGGTGAACTTGGTTCAGGGTGCATCTTGCGGCTTCCAGGCTGTTCTTCGATGCAGATAATTAAAATATGAGCACAGGCCGCAACACGGAGCTGATCGGCGAATACCTGACGTATCTGCGCGTAGAAAAAGGACTGCGCCCGCTGACCTGCGAGGCTTATGAGCGTGATCTGCTGCAATTTGCTGAATATCTGAAAAGCGGGAACGCGCTGCTGTTGACGGCGCGGCAGCAGGAGGTGGCCGGGTTCCTTGAACATCTGCGGACTCACAGCGTTGAGTCGCGGTCGATGGCACGCAAACTCTCCTGTCTGCGCGGCTTCTACAAATGGCTGTTATTGGATAAGCGTATCCGGCATGAACCGACGATGAACCTGGAATCGCCGGATGCATGGAAGGTGCTGCCTAAATCGCTCGCGCCAGCCGAAGTGAATTCGATGCTGGAGCGCGCCGCGACGGCCGCCGATCATCCTGAAGTTGACGCTATTGCGCTACGAGATTGCGCGATCCTCGAATTGCTGTATGCGGGCGGGCTGCGCGTTTCAGAGTTGACAGGGCTATGCGTGGCCGATCTCTCGCTTGATGCCGGACGTGCGCTTGTCCGCGGCAAGGGAGACAAGGAACGCATCGTGCCTCTCGGTGCGCTATGCTTGAAGGCGATTCATGATTATCTCGAACGCGGGCGTCCAGCGCTGGCCCACAGCGGTCGCGCGAACCAGCTTTTCCTTTCCACGCGCGGCAAAGCACTTTCGCGCGAGTGGGTGTGGCGGCTGGTGAAATCGAGCGACAGTCATGCCAGTCCGCATAAGCTGCGGCACAGTTGCGCCACGCATATGGTGGAACGCGGCGCCGATCTACGAACCGTGCAGACTTTCCTTGGACACGCCGACATTGCGACGACGCAGATTTATACGCATCTTGCGCTGGGAAGGCTGAAGGCGGTGCACCGGATGCACCATCCGAGAGCCAGACGCACAGAGCAGGAGGGATGATGAGCGCAGGAACCTCGTCCAAGGCTATGTGGACGGACTTGGCGTCGTTCTTCCTGCGGTTGTCACTCGGCGCCGGGTTTCTTTCCGCAGTTGCGGACCGCCTTGGAGTCTGGGGACCTGCAGGAACGCCCTCAGTTGCGTGGGGCAATTTTCATAATTTCCTCTCATATACCGCGAAGCTCAATCCGTGGAGCCCGGCGTCATTGGTTCCGGTACTCGGTTGGGCTGCGACTCTCGCTGAAACGGTCGTGGGAATTGCGTTGACCATCGGCATTTGCACGCGGGCTGCCGGCCTTGTCGCGGGGTTGCTGACTTTGATCTTTGCCCTGTCGATGACCTTTGTGCTGGGAGTACATGTGCCACTGAACTATGGAGTGTTTGTCTATTCGGCGGCGGCCTTCTTGCTGGCATGCACTGCAATTGACAAATGGACGCTTGATGTGCTGTTCCGTAAGAGGCGAGAGTGACCACGAGGCCTGAGATCGCTCAGCTTGTTGACCGCTTTCTATCCACATTGCGGAATGAGCGCGGGTCATCTCCACATACTCTGCGCGCGTACGAGCGCGAACTGCGCGATTTTACGGCGTACCTGGCAGCGGTGTTCGGTGCGGGAGTCGAAATTAGGCGAATCGAACACCAGCACATTCGCGCCTATCTGGGCACGCTTTATCAGAAGGGACTGTCGAAGGCATCAGCGGCGCGGTCGCTGGCGGCGATCCGCTCGTGGTTCAAGTGGCTGGCGCGCGCGGGATTTGTGGAGCAGAGTCCGGCTGCGCTGGTCGCTACTCCGAAGCTGCCCAAGCATCTGCCGCGCGTACCGACGATCGAGCAGATGAACCGCGCCGTCGAAGCCGTATCGGAAGACGTCGCTGCATGGCCGGAGCGAGACCGTCTCATCTTTGAGTTGCTGTACGGATGCGGCATTCGCAATGCGGAACTTGTAGGAATTGATCTCAAGGACATTCACTGGGCGAACGAAGCGATTCTGGTGCGCGGCAAGGGGCGGAAGGAACGTTATGTTCCGCTCGGCGATGCGGCGGCGCAGGCTCTGCGCGCGTATCTGCCGCAGCGCGAAGTGCGACTGCATGTAGTCGGGAGACAGTCAGATGCGCTGCTGCTGAATGTGAAGCTGCGCGGGGACGGACGCCTGACTACGCGCAGCGTGGGCCGTATTGTAAAGGCGCTGGCGATTGCAAACGGACTGCCTGCTGAGGTGCATCCGCACACGCTGCGCCATGCCTTTGGTACTCACATGCTGGAAGAAGGCGCGGACCTGCGCGCGATTCAGGAACTGCTCGGCCACGAGCGGCTATCAACTACGCAACGATACACGCAGCTGACGCTCGGGCAGGTTGCTGAGGTTTATGACCGGACGCATCCGCGGGCGAAGTGAACTCGCATTAGATAATTGGCAATCCTTTGATATACAAATATATTGTATATCAAGGAGTAGTAGGCATGCAGGTATCGAAGTGGGGAAACAGCCTGGCAATACGTTTGCCTGCCGCGGTGGTCGAAACATTGAAGCTGAAGGAAGGCGACCAGATTGAGGTGCGTATTGCCGGCCGGCGTAAATTCGCGATAAGCAGGGACAGCAACAGGGAGGAAGCTGCCGGACGCCTGCGGAAGCTTCGTCGTCCATTACCCGCCGGCTTTGTTTTCGAACGGGCGGCTGCGCATGAGCGATAGGCCGTTTTTCGATACCACAGTCCTGATCTATGCGATTTCTGAAGGGGATCGGCGCGCTGAAATTGCAGAGAAGCTTTTGATTCGTGGCGGTTTCATCAGCGTTCAGGTTCTGAATGAATTTGTGGCGGTAGCGCGGCGAAAACTGAAAATGCAGTGGAAACAGATCACGGAAGGGCTTGACGCTATTCGCTCCTTATGTGGGAAGCCAACACCGCTGACTATTCGGACACATCAGGCTGCGCTTGCGATTGCAGCGAAGTACGGATATCAGATTTATGACGCATTGATCCTTGCTGCTGCTGTCGAAGCAAAGTGCGATACGCTCTACTCCGAGGATATGCAGGATGGCCAGAAGATCGGCGGGCTGACCATCAGGAATCCATTTACTCATCCTGTATATTGAGACATCGTGCAAAAACCCACGCTAGCATCGCTGTCCGAGAGTTGTGAAAGATCTTAATGAAGCCAAAATTTGTAAGCTATATTTGCCCTCATTGCAAAGAAAAAGTTACAAGACAGTATACTGGTTACCATGCAATGAGGGCTTGTGTTACATCGACTCTGGCACGCAGATATTTTGCGGCGGTCAAGTCAAACAGGGGCTTAAAACGCTCTGGAGAGTTCGAACTAAAACTAAAGTCAAAACTCACGAGATCTCAAAAATCTCCGAGAATCCTCCAAGGCGGCAGACCTGAAACAAAAGGGTAATCGCTTAAGCAATCCTCCAGTTAAAATAATAGTTGACAACCAACCGGATTGGTTGCATCGAGGAATGTGCTTTGATCGGTAGTGCATTTACCAAGGTTTTTGGCACCAGTAATGAGCGGGCGGTGAAGCGACTGCTGCCTGTCGTCCAGACGATTAGCGATATGGAGCCGGATGTGCAGCGGCTGTCGGACGACGAGCTTCGCGCCAAGACGCAGGAGTTTAAAGCGCGTGTTGCCGCGGCGCTTGAAGGCATTGATGACGCCGAGGAACGCAAGGCTGCCGAAAAGCAGGCACTTGATGAGGTCCTGCCTGAGGCATTCGCGGTCGTTCGCGAGGCGGGACGTCGCATTCTAAACATGCGCCACTTTGACGTGCAGCTGATCGGCGGCATGGTCCTGCACCAAGGCAAGATTTCCGAAATGAAGACCGGCGAAGGCAAGACTCTGGTTGCCACGTTGCCATGCTATCTGAACGCGCTTGCCGGACACGGCGTTCACGTCGTTACTGTCAACGATTATCTGGCCAAGCGCGACGCCGAATGGATGGGCAAGATTTACGAATTCCTCGGCCTGAAAGTCGGCGTAATCGTACATGATCTGGACGACAACCAGCGCCGCGAAGCCTACGGCGCCGACATCACCTACGGAACGAACAACGAGTTCGGCTTCGACTACCTTCGCGACAACATGAAATTTGAGCTGGCCGATTGCGTGCAGCGCGGCCACTACTTCTCCATCGTTGACGAAGTGGACTCGATCCTGATCGATGAAGCGCGCACCCCGCTCATTATTTCCGGCCCGACTGACCAAACGACTGACAAGTATGCCCGCGTGAACCGCATTATTCCCGGGCTGGAGCAGGGCGAGGAGATTGAACAAGGCCCGGACAAGGCAAAAATCCTTACTGGCGACTATACGGTCGATGAAAAGCATAAGACCATTAGTGTGACCGATGAGGGCTGGGAAAAGATCGAGAAGCTGCTCGGCATCGGCAACATCGCCGACCCGGAAAACTGGGACCTGAAGCACCATGTCGAAGTCGCCATCAAGGCGCATTCGCTTTACAAGCGCGACGTGCAATATGTGGTGAAGGACGGCGAGGTCATCATCGTCGATGAGTTCACCGGCCGCCTGATGCCGGGGCGCCGCTGGTCCGACGGCCTGCATCAGGCCGTGGAAGCAAAGGAAGGCGTGAATATCCGCCGCGAGGACCAGACGCTCGCGACGATTACCTTCCAGAATTATTTCCGGCTCTACACTAAGCTCGCCGGCATGACCGGCACGGCGGAGACAGAAGCAGCGGAATTCGACAACATCTACAAACTCGACATTGTCGTCATTCCCACGAACAAACCGCTGCTGCGCAAAGAAAATCCCGACGTGGTCTTCCGCACGGCCAAGGAAAAATATTTTGCCGTGGCGGATGAGATTGCCAAACTGCACGAGCAAGGGCAGCCTGCGCTGGTTGGCACCACATCGATTGAGAAGTCGGAGCTGCTGTCGCAAATCCTGCAGCGCAAGGGCGTGAAGCACGTCGTCTTGAACGCGAAGTTCCACGAGCGCGAAGCTGAAATTGTGGCGCAGGCCGGCCGACTGGGCATGGTCACGATTGCGACCAACATGGCGGGCCGCGGCACAGACATTCTCCTCGGCGGTAACTCGGAATTTGTCGCCAAGCAGGACCTGGTGAAGAAGGGCGCGGCGCGCGCCATCAGCGTCGCCGAAGGCAAGCTGAATCCGATGGCTGCGCCGGGAATGCTGCGCTTCTACTATCAAGGGCAGGAATTCGAGACCACACAGGAAACCTGGGACAACACTTACGCCGCGTATGTGGCGAAGTCGGCCGATGAGCATGAGGCGGTGATTGCCGCCGGCGGCCTGCACATCATCGGCACGGAACGGCACGAGTCGCGGCGCATCGACAACCAGCTTCGCGGACGCGCGGGACGCCAGGGCGACCCCGGCGCATCGCGCTTCTACCTGTCGCTTGAAGATGACCTGATGCGTATCTTCGCCAAGGAGTGGGTGGGGACGCTGCTGCAAAAACTCGGCATGGAAGAAGGCGTGCCGATTGAGTCGCGTATGATCTCCAAGCGCATTGAGGCTGCGCAGAAGGCCGTTGAATCGCAGAATTTTGAGGCCCGAAAGCACCTGCTTGAATACGACGACGTAATGAACAAGCAGCGCGAGGCCGTTTACGGACTACGGCACCAGTTGCTGGAAGGGCTCGATCAGAAAGAACTAATCATCGAGGACTACGTCGCCAACATTTTGAGCAACCTGCTCGATGAGCACACGCCGGAGAAGCTGCATCCCGACCAGTGGGAACTGAAGCCCCTGAAAGAAAAGCTCGTCTCGCAGTTTGGGCTGGATGTGGATGCCGAAGGCATCAACATTGCCGAGATGACACGGCACGAACTTGGCGAGACACTCTTTGAACGGATGAAAGACCGCTACGAAGCCAAAGAGCAGATCGTAAGCGACAAGGCCATGCGTCTTCACGAACGCATGATCATGCTCAGCGTGCTTGACGGGTTGTGGAAAGACCATCTGCTCAATATGGACCACCTGAAGGAAGGTATTGGACTGCGCGGCTACGGTCAGCAGGACCCGCTGGTGGCCTATAAGAAGGAGTCCTTCGACATGTTCGAGGGCATGATGGAGCGCTTCCAGGAAGATACGGTGCGCTTCCTCTTCCTGATGCAGATAGTCGGCCCGGATGGGCAGCCAATACAGGTTCCATCACGTCCGCGGCCCGCGGTTCCAGCGGCGCCTCCGGTAGCTTCAGCCGATGGTAATGGCCATCATCCTCCCGCTGGGCATGAACTTCCATCGGTTCCCACCCGTCAGCCTTCGACGACAATTGACGAGATCGAGCGCGAGTTTCAGCGCAAGAAGAAACGCGAGCTTGAACACGCGCGCATGGCCGGCAGCGGCAGTGCCGAAGCTCCGGCGCAGCGCAGGACTGGCGACAAGGTGGGTCGCAACGATCCTTGCCCATGCGGCTCGGGCAAGAAGTACAAGAAGTGCCACGGAGCGAATGAGGCTTAAAACAGAGCGCCTGCGGATTCCGATTCGACTGCATCCAGAAAATTTCTGAGCGCAATGATTTTCGGCTCCGCCAGGCGCTTTGTGCTTTCCAGTCGAATTTTGCCCGGCAGCGTGTCGAGACTTTTTCGTAGCGCCTGCACCGCATCTGTAAACGTTGCATAGCGCGTGTCGCGTCGAATTTTGCAGACAGTACGCAGGATGCCAATTGCGCCCAGTTGTTCGAGAATGTCGGCGTCGCGCAGGATCGTGGCCTCGATGCTGGTTGGCTCATCGTGCGGCTGATGCTCGCAGATTACGGCGAGCACTGTTGGAATCTTCTCAGCAGGGAACTGCGTTTCTGAGAGAATGCCGGGAACGCGCTCACAGGCATAGTGCACGTGATCCCAGCATGTCAGCGCTGCCGGATCTTCCGGCCGATGACCGCCAAAGACGCCGGGATCGTGCAACCAGGCTGCGGCAAAAACAACATCGTCGTCATACTGCATGCCTTTGCCAATGCTCTTTGTCAGCGCATAGAGACGCGGCTGGTGGCCGTATTTTTCTATAGGTTTGGCTTCTTCGCGGATAAATTGCTGCAGCGCGCTGCGAAAATTAGCGGGCATAGCCGGATTCAGAGTAGCAGACAGCCGTAATCAGGTCAGCGGGCCTTCTTCCACACAAGATCCCAGCTCTCGCGGCGATCGACGAAGCCGATGATTTTTCCAGTTGCATCGCGCTGAAAGATTTTTCGAATGCGCGGCTGTCCCGAAATAAAGAACACGTCCCTCACTTCAGCACTCCATACAACATCCGGCCTGCCAACGCGCGTGCTCACAAGGTGGTCGCCATCACGGCGCACAGTTTGTTTTAAATCGCCCGCAGTGTAGGTTCCAACATACTCATCCAGTTCTTTAGCGTTGAGCAGGATGGCAGGCGGGTCTTGCAGAATGGCATAAACATGTACCTGCCGCAGCTTCCAGTCGCTGCCGTATTTTTGCCATGTCTCCGTGGTCAGATAGCGTGCCTTGAGCATCTGCCCGTGGTAGTTCTCCGTTTCATTGTCGGTGTGGATAACAGTGGCGACATCACCGTGCTGCACAGCCTGATATGAAGCAATGGCAATTGTTCCCGATGCTCCAGCGGGCAAAGAAGTAAGTTGCTTGAGGAATGTAGCACGATCCAGTATGGCGCCGTTTTCATCGACGTAGACAGCATCTGGTGCTAGGGCATCATCCCAAACTTTCACGTTGCCGGGTGCGATGGCGTCAAGTAGCGCCTGGTCTTTGGCACGCAGCATTTGCGCAACGGTTTGTTGCGAAGCTTGTCCGGTGAAAGAAGGGACAACGAGGACAGTGAGTAGGAGAGCCAGACTATACATGCTGAATAAAATAAGAAAAGCAGGACAGGTTTGTCCTGCTTTTCAGTGGAATGTGTGGAATCTTCAGTCGCCGTATGCATGCGCGGGCTGAACGGAAAGCCCCTGTGGTGAGTAGCTCTTGGGGACACTGGCGCGGGTTTCCTCCAGGCGGAAGTTCGCGATGTGCTCCTGCAGGCGGCGCGCGCCGGTCTGCACGGAGTTAACGATGGCATTGCTCTCAGGGATAGCGGCGGCATTCTCTTCGCCCAGGCGGTTGATGATGTCTACATTAGCGCTTGATTGACGCGCAGCTTCAGACTGCTGCATCGCGGCGGCTGCGATCTGCGCGATCATGCCATCAACCTGGTCAGCCATGTGAATGATGCGTTGCAGCGCCTCTCCAGCGCGGGTCGTGGTTTCGACGCCTTCATTGACGGTAGCGGTTCCGCTCTCCATGGCTTCAACTGCGGACAGGGTATGGGCGCGGATACCTTCGATCATCTGCGCGATTTCGCTGGTGGCATTGCGTGTGCTTTCGGCCAGGCGGCGGACCTCACCAGCGACTACGGCAAAGCCGCGTCCCTGCTCGCCTGCGCGCGCTGCTTCAATGGCGGCATTCAGGGCCAGCAAGTTGGTTTTCTGGGCGATTTCTTCGATGACATTGACGATGCGGATAATCTGCTCGGACTCTTTGCCCAGGCGCTGAACTGTTGTCGCCGTATTGCGGACCGAGTCGGCGATGGTCTGCATGCTCATAAGCATCTGCTCGACAGTTGCGCCTCCCTGCTTCGCGGTCTTTGAAGCTTCCTTGGCGTTTTCCGCGGCATTCTGCGCGTGGCGGGAAACTTCGGCAATGCTGATCGACATCTCCTGCATGGCCGAAGCAGCCTGCTGGGTCTGCAGGCTCTGCTCTTTGGTCCGCCGGAAGCTTTCAGCAGAGGAGTTGGCCAGCTTCGCCGAATCGCCGTTCACCGTGTTGGCGATTTCCATCATCGTGCGGATCATTTCGCGTAAATTGTCCTGCATGCGATTGATGGATGTGGCCAGGCCGCCGACTTCGTCATTTGAGTCAATGTGCAGCGACTCGCCCATCAGGTCGCCTTCAGCGATGTGCTGCGCGCGGTCAGCCACAAAGACCACAGACCGCACAACGCGGCGAATGGAAAGTTCAGCGAGGACGGAACCGACCACGCCGCCGAAGACAATGGCCAGCCAGAGATAAATGGCCTGCAGGCGCATGGAGCGCACGGTCTCAAGCAGGCTGGAGTTTGCAGCCTGCATGACCGCTCCCACCACTGCCGCCTCGGCCTTACGGCATGCGGCTTCATGGTCGGCAACCTCGCCCTGCAGGAGGTCATAGGCCTTGCTGGTCGCATCGCTGCCCTGCCCAATGGCCATGGCTTCGACGCGCTGTTGCCCCTGCTCAAAGGCGTGGTACTCGTTCAGCATGGCCTCCACCTGCGCCGCGCCCGCCATGTTGTCAATCACCTGACGTTTGTTTTGTATCTGTGAAATGGCCAGGTTGGAATCGTCCCTGCTCTTCTCCAGCATGTCGTGGTAGCGGGCGGCCATAGTCGGGTCTACGCCGAAGAGCATGTATGCCTTGAGCGCATTCGACGAATCGAGCAGGGCAACGCGCAAATCGCGCACTGCCGAAAGCACTGGGATCTGGTCCGCGGCGACGCTCTCGGAAAGCTGGCTCGCCTCGCGCATTTTGAGATATGCGGCAAACGAGCCGAGCAGAATGCTCAACACCAGCACTACAGTGCTGAGACGTAGCTTGTTGGTCAGGCGCGACTGCGTGAATGACATGGCTGTATCGTCCTTAGGGGATTTTCCCGGCAATATTAGTTCGCTTCAAAGTTGACGTCGATGCCAACCGTGGACTGGCTGTCAGCCGGTACGAACTTCCAGCGTTTCACTGCGTCTTCCGCCGCAGGACTGAGCATCTTGTTGCCGGTCGTGGCTTTCGCTGCCGTTACGCTGCCGTCCGGGGCGACTGTAGCTTCAATGTGCACCACACCGGAAATGCGCATGCGCCTGGCAATCTCCGGGTAGACCGGCGGAACACGTTTCTCAACGCGCCGTTCAACCGCGTGTGCGGGCAGGGCAAGCAGCAGGCAGGCAACCGCAGCCAGAAGAAGCATGGCCGTGTGGTGAAAACCGGCGGCCAAGACTGATTGGCGAAATTTTGCAATATTCATGAAGACCTCTCAGGTGGAATGCGGTGACACCGCTGTTTGAGAGGCTTATCGGCAAAAATAGGGAAGAGCTTGAATCTTCTACCTCGTGTAGCTCTATTGAGTGACTTAGCCTCGGGCGCGTTCAATGGCGCGTACTACGGCGCGGGCTTTGTTGATGGATTCCTCAAATTCGTTCTCAGGAATGGAGTCGGCCACAATGCCGGCGCCGGCCTGGATATGTCCTTTTTTCCCTTCCTGGAGCAGTGTGCGGATGGCGATGCAGGAGTCAAGATTGCCGGAGTAGTCGGCATAGAGTACGCTGCCGCCATAAATGCCGCGTCGCGTAGGCTCCAGTTCTTCGATGATTTCCATCGCGCGGACTTTGGGCGCGCCACTCAGGGTTCCGGCAGGGAAGCAGGCGCGGAAGGCATCAACGGCGTGAAGTTCCGGACGTAGCTTTGCTTCGATGCCGCTGACGATGTGCATGACATGTGAGTAGCGCTCGACGGTCATCAATTCCTTCACTTCAACAGAGCCGTATTCGCTGACGCGGCCCACATCATTGCGTCCGAGATCGACGAGCATGACGTGTTCGGCACGCTCCTTTTCATCGTGCAGCATTTCATCAGCGATACGGCGGTCATCTTCTTCGCTTGCGCCACGGGGGCGGGTTCCGGCGATGGGGCGGTACTGAATGCGGTCCCGATGGACACGAACCAGCAATTCTGGAGACGACCCGGCGATATGCGTGTCGCCTTCCCTTTTCAAACTGAGGCGCAGGAAGTAAAGATAAGGGGATGGGTTGACGATGCGCAGCGCGCGGTAGACAGAGAAAGGATCAACGCCAGGTTCTACGTCGAAGCGCTGCGAAATCACCACCTGGAAAACGTCGCCGGCGGCGATGTATTCCTTCGCAGTCTCAACCGTTTTGAGAAAATCTTTCTTACGCGTCCGGGACTCAAGCTTGAGTTTACCGCCGACCCTCTTCTGCTTCACCTTCGGCAGCGGAGCTCCGAGACGCTTCTCTAACTTGTCGAGTCGCTTGAGCGTATTGGTATAGGCGCGCTCTGGCTTCTGCTGCGTGACGTCGGCGGTCACAATCAACAGCATTTCTTTACGGATATGGTCGAAGGCCAGCACTTCATGGAAGAACATGAGGCAGGCGTCGGGCAGACCGAGATCGTCTTTCGCGGTCGCCGGCAGGCGCTCGATCTGACGAACGACGTCATAGGCAAAGAAGCCGACTGCTCCAGCGGTAAAAGGCGGCAGACCGGGGATGTGCGCAGGCTTGTGGCTGCTGAGGAGTCCTTTGCAGAGGTCGAAAACATCGCCTTCTACGCGGCGGGTCTTGCCGTTTTCCGTGATCTCAATGTTTCTGCCGCGCGAAACAATCTTGCGAAAAGGACGAATGCCGATGAAGGTGTAGCGGCCGATCTTTTCGCCCTGCTCGACCGATTCGAGGAGAAAAGCCTCAGATTCATCGGCGGCGAGGCGCAAAAAAGCGGTGACGGGGGTCTCAAGATCGGCGGTAAGCGCGCGGTAGAGCGGCACCAGCGTATGCGTGCGGGCGAGCTTCAGAAATTCTGCGCGGCTCGGGAGTGTTGCTTCGTGTGACGGCATAGCCTTTGGTTATCGTACCGCAGGCTTTTGGAATCCAGTTAGATACCTGACTCCGCTTACCCGGGATCTTGCGGTGCTTTTTTGATGGGCCTATACTCGGTGAGTTTGGCCGGATGCGAATCTTTGAGCGCATTTGCAGGCAAACAGAGGCGGATTTCGCGCGGGTTTCTGAACGTGTTGATGGCGTCGCAATACTGGCGGCGGAGAATCGCAGGCGAGCATCTGCATAAGGAGAGAAGAATTTCGTATGGCTACCATTACACTCGAGCAGGAAATCAATCCCTGGGAAGCGCAAGCTGCTCGATTTGATTTTGCGGCGCGCAAGCTGAATCTGGATGAAGGACTCTGGCGCGTGCTGCGGCACCCCTCGCGCGAAATAATCGTTCATTTTCCCGTAACTATGGATGATGGCCGGATCGAGATGTTTACCGGCTTCCGTGTGCTGCACTCACAGGCGCGCGGACCGGGCAAAGGGGGCATCCGATATTCGCCCGATGTGACCTTGGACGAGGTGCGCGCCCTGGCAAGTTGGATGACCTGGAAATGCGCCGTGGTCAATATCCCATTCGGTGGCGCGAAGGGCGGGGTGATTTGCAATCCGAAGAAGATGTCGAACGGTGAGCTGGAGCGCATGACGCGGCGCTATACAGCAGAGATTATCGAATTCATTGGTCCAGAGAAGGATGTTCCGGCACCGGACATGAACACGAACGAGCAGACGATGGCCTGGATCATGGACACCTATTCCATGCACCAGCGCCAGACCGTGACCAGTGTAGTGACAGGCAAGCCTGTGAATATCGGCGGATCGCGCGGCCGCCGCGAAGCAACCGGACGCGGCATCAGCGTAATGTGCGATGAGGCTCTGAGGTATTTACAAATGCCCGTGGAAGGCTGCCGTGTGGTCGTTCAGGGCTTTGGCAACGTCGGTTCAAATGCGGCTAACCTGCTGAGGGAGAAAGGTTACAAAATCATCGGCATCGCCGAATATGATGGTGGGCTGTTCAATGCTAACGGCATTGACATTTGTTCGCTGCTGGAACACCGCCAGCGCAACGGCACAGTACTTGGTTTTAAGGGCGCAGAAGCCGCTGATTCACTCGATCTGCTGACGACCGAGTGCGAAATCCTGATTCCCGCGGCAACTGAAAATGTCATCACGAGCCGCAACGCAGACCGCATTAAGGCCCGCATCATCTGTGAAGGCGCCAACGGTCCAACGACCGCCGTGGCGGATGAGATTCTTTCTGACAAGAAGGTCTTTGTCGTTCCGGATATTCTGGCCAATGCCGGCGGCGTAACTGCTTCGTATTTCGAGTGGGTGCAGGACCGTCAGGGCTATTTCTGGAAAGAAGCGCTCGTCAACGAGCAACTGGAGCACATTCTGGCTGAGAGCTTTGATGACGTGCTTCGCTATGCTGAGGCGCATGGCGTACACAACCGCATCGCCGCATACATGCTTGCGATCGATCGTGTTGCATTCACGATTAAACAGCGCGGGATTTACGCGTAGACATTTTCGAGTTTCGATGAGGACGGATTTTGATCGGCCCTCATTTTCCGATTATTCCTACGCAATAAATGACAATCTCAAGCCTGGTTCTGAGGTATGCTCCCAAATGCAAGAGGGCGAAACTTATGCGACATAGTGGTTTGCACATCGTGTTCTTGTTTTGGCTCGGCGCTTTGATTAATCTCAGCACCTATGGCCAGACAGCCCAGATGCCACCAGATTACCGCGGCGTTTCCGTCCGCGTTCCAGGAGTATTTGTCACGCCAGTCCCAAACGCGCCGTTCTCGGCTACAGTTGAGCTTGTTTCCAAGCAGAAGCTCGAAGACGGTTCGTTCAACATCCGCACTACTACAAACCACATCGCGCGCGATGCCGCCGGACGCATCTACAACGAGCGCAGGCAGCTGGTATCATCGGCTTTTAAGGGCGAGCCGATTCTGTTGTCAGCTCATATCTATGATCCGGCAACCCGCACCAGCACATTCCTTAATCCCTTCGACCACCTGGCGCGGCAGAGCGTGTTGCCGCAGCCACAACCAATTACGGCAAGGATCCCGATTCTTGGCCCGCATGCAGGCGCCGTGTTGACATCTCAACAGGATCTGGGCGAGCAGACGATCGGAAACACTGTGCTGCGTGGCACAAAGAAGGTCTGGACGGTGCCGGCAATAGCCAGCGGCACAGGAAAGCCGGTCGAGATTGTTGACCAATACTGGTATTCACCGGACTTGTACGTATATCTGATCATCCAGCACGACGATCCCCGCACAGGCGAGCAGATTGTCGCCGTGAAGAATGTGAATCGTGCGCCACCGGATGAATCGCTCTTTACAGTTCCAGAGCATTACCGCGTGGTAGATGAGACTCCGGAGCCATAAACCCGGTTTGATCATCAGCACCAGCCTCGCTTGTGCAGCTTGCAGTGGTGCATAATGACTAAGTAGGGTCTGCCTCGCCAGCCCGTGGCGCCGTGAATCTTCCCAACTCCATTACGATGTGCCGCATCTTCAGCGTTCCATTGCTCATCTGGATGCTGTCACCGTACTTCCCTCTGCGTGGCCCGCATGGCGAACAGGAGCTGTTCACTTCGATTTTCTTTATTCTCGTTTCAATTTCCGATGGTGTAGATGGCTACCTGGCGCGACGTCGTGGGCAGATCACGACGATTGGCATGCTGCTCGATCCGCTGGCCGACAAGCTGCTGATCACGGCTGCATTCATCTGTTTGGTCCAGTACTGTCCTGACATCGTGAAGCCGTGGATCGCGGTGCTGGTAATTGGTCGCGAGTTCCTGGTAACCGGTCTGCGCAGCATTGCCAGTACCGAGGGGTTCACCATTGAGGCCAGCGATATCGGCAAATTGAAGACCGTAATCCAGATTGTGTCAGTAGTGGCAGTGATTCTGGCGCATCGCTGGGATGCCTGGCACCTTGGCTGGTTCATCATGCCTGTGCGTTCCATCGCTGTGACGGCCGTCTATTTCATGGTCGTGGTTTCCACCATCTCCGCCGTGGATTACTTCTGGGCCTTCTGGCGGAAGATCGATCGCGCTACGGTAAGCCGGCGGAAACGGGACAATGATTTTGTTCTCAGTCGGAAGAAGAAGAACATTCCGGTCTAAATTCTGGCTGGCTTCTGGATCCAGTTACCACCCTCGATCAAATTGAAAATCCGCTCACTTGCCGAGGGGCCCGATTATGCGCAGAGCGGTTTGTTCTCAATTTCCTCTAACTAACATAAATTTACTTATTTCCCCTATACAGTGACCATGAAGGTCTCAGTTATAGCCGCAGGCTTGAAACAGTAAATAAATAGCATTACTTAATAGTTATTCCAGGTTATGGATTTTTTTGAGTATAGAAGGCAAGATTTGTGGTATCTATATCCGCAGATATAAAGAACGCGAGGCTTGCATTTGCCAGCAGATATGGTTGTTGCAGCATATATTTGCCCGCAAGTCCCTAGAAGACTCTCGCGTTCGCCTGCCTCATTAAAGGGTTTTGGAACCTACTGTCCCCGATTTCTGCGACATCGAAGTTTCAACAAATTACAGTTAGTCAGCCACTCACTAAAGTGGTCCGGCTAGTCATCACAACTGCTTCGCGACAACCTACGTGTTGGCAGAGAGGGAGTAGGAAATGAACTTGACTTCGAAATTCGCACGCTTGTTCGGGCTCGTGACTCTCGTCGTTCTGGTGTTAGTTGTCATTGGCTGGCTGATTGCACACCCACGGCCGACACCTGTGAAGGTTGACTTTAAGAACCGCGCCGGCGGGGCCGTTGTCTCTCCGTTGTTATTCGGTTCTGGTGGAGTTGGCACTACGTTGTCGGACTCGAATGGAATCGGCCTGATTACCTCGATCAACATGCTTGGAAACCGTATCTTTGTGCAGGTCAATAGCCTGTACCCAACATCGACGACGACGGTCGACTATTCGGCACTAGACGCGCAATTACAACGCGCGACCCTCAATGGTCTGTCGCCGCTGGTCGTGATCCAGGGCACGCCGTCAGACCTCGGCACAAGTTCGTGCGCGATGCCGTCAGACGTCAACGAATGGGCACGACGCGCGGCCTCCGTGGCAGCTCACATTCACTCTCAGACTGGCGGCAAAGAGGCGGGTTTCGAGATCTGGAACGAACCCGACGCCAGCAATTCGTTCTGCGATTCAGATCCATTGAACAATTATTTGAAGATATATGCGGCTGCCGCACCCGCCTTGAAACAGGCGGCTCCAGTAAAGGTCGGCGGCCCGACTCTCGCGTCACCGGGGCCGCACGACAGTACGTGGCTTCCTGCATTCCTGAGTAACAGCGGTACCGCGCCATATGTTGACTTTGTAAGCTTTCATCTCTATATCAGCGGGTCACCTGATCTGCCGAACATGACGTGGGACCAGCTTTATTCAAAGACACAAGACCCGACCGGTGGCCTGTCTTACTATTATCGCGATGTCGAGAAATATACGCGCGCTGGGTCACAACCAAACGCTGCGACTACACCGATTTATGTCAGCGAGTACAACGCCAACTATGCATTTTCCGGAAACTGCTGTCAGAACGACAATGTTTACGGCGCACTGTGGAATACGGTGGCGGCGGTTGACTGGCTCAATACGGTCAATGATGGCGCGAAGGCAGTGCCGACACGAATCATTTATTTTGCCAGTACAAACTCTGCGAACTACTTTTGCCTTCTTGGAGCGCGAGACGATGCGATGGACTGCAAGGCACCTGCGGCTGGTGAACCGTTTGTCCCATACCCACAATATCAGGCTTACCAGTTATTTACGTCGCCGAGCTTTTTAAACCTCGAGGCGACAGGTGCAAACGTGGTTGGCACACCCATAGTACCAAGCGGGTTGTTGGCGACAGCCTTCTACACCTCGACGGCTGACGACGTCGTGTTAGTGAATCCGACTAATAGCGCATACCGAGGCGTTCCGGTAAATCTGGCGAACTTAGGCCTTTATGCTGGCGTGACTGGTCAATTGTACGTAATGGCGAACGGAATCCTCGTCAGAAAGCCGATGTCGCTCGATGCAGGATCAGTCGACAGCGTGACCGCGGTGATCGATTTGCCTCCGTACTCAACGGTAGCCCTGGCGCTTAGTCAATGAATGGTGTCGTCAACGGGTCGCGATGCCGTGGGATTTGGCAGAGGTCTACTACCCGTCACACTGTCCACGAAGGTGAGTGGAGAAATTCCGCAAAAGCTGCTCAATTTCTCGTAAACCATCCAGTGGTTCATGCGTCTTTAGGAGTAGAGGCTGCGCGGATTTGGCTCCGTCGTACCTCTTGCTCCAGAAAAGAAAAGCCCCGGCGGTTCGTGGGTCCGCTGGGGCTTTTGACACTATTTGTCGCTACGCCTGTGCAATTGGAGCGACATGATGAGTGGTAGCATGTCGTGTTGTCAGCCGGTGAACGAAATGATACGGCGGCCAGGGCCCTGAGAGTTGCATCTGGCAGTCCTTCATCATCTGGCTCGCGCTTGAATATTTATTTTGATACCGCTCGACGCATTTGTTGTCGATCAGATGCGCGATGTCGAGCAGCATCTTGCCCGAATCGGTGCGGCGGCAGCTGACTTCCTCGGCCAGCGGCGCGAACATCCGGTGCATCTGGACGGAGACGGCGCGGGCCTTGGTCTGGCGCTCACGCTGGCGTGTCGCGTTCTCCCTAAGCTGCGCGAGGTATTCTCTGCCCGTCTCGGCGTTTCCGTGGGGATGGAGGCCGTAGGCGCGTAGTTGTTCCCGGCAGCAGTCGTCGAGCACCACCTTCAGGTGCATCTCGGCCTTGCCGCGCAGGCGGTCAATGTTGGTGAGGAACTGGCGCTGATTGGAACGCACAGAGCGACGAAGGCTTTCGTCGTCCGTGAAAACGGTTCCAAAACGGAATGGAAGAACAGTCGAGCTTTTGAAGCAATCGGCAATCACGCGAGCGTGCTCAACGGCGGCCCGGTCATTCAAATTGTCTTCGGAGGAGTGTTCGCTGACGATAACGGCTAAATCACTGGCGGGGTAGAGGAAAACCTGATTTCCGGCTATGCCCGACACCGTTTCCATCGGAATTGGTTTGCGGTGGCGAAGCAGTTCAGGGAAGGCTTGTTTCTCGGCAATGCAGTAGGCATACCATGCCATAGAGAATCACTCCATAATGCTGGCATTTTTTACGTTGGATTACATCGGCATCTTTGTGAAACGACTGCATGTTCGTTCTGGAGTGTCCGTTTTGCCACGAACTACCCCGAACTGACACGTATCCTAGTCCCTCGGAGTGAGAACTGGCAAATGTTTCCTCAAAGTGACAGAAAAACGTGAGCAATACTCCCTAATTTGGTTTTCACATAATTTCCAGGTTGATGGATAATATCAAAATCTATGATTTGCAGTTTTCACTTGTCTTTTCAGAAAGATAGGGCAAATTCCAGAAGTTTCAGTGACGGCTTACAAGCAGATAAATGACCAGCGTAATGAGGATAACTAATAGAACGGCGATCGCTGTGCCCACGATGCGGATTAAGTGATTGAGAGACCTAACTTTATCGGCCAGACCGGTTTGTTCGACTGCGCTGCGCTCCATGGTTTCGCGCAGCAGAGTGATCTGGTCCTGGACGCGCTGCAGTTCAACGCTCTGATCCAGTACCTGGTGATGAAGATCGCGATGGCTGGATTGGATTTCCGCCAACCCCTCCTGTAACTCTTCCTCAGCCGCAGCTTGTGAATTGCCCGTGCCGCCTGCCAGATAAAGCAGTTGCGCTACCGCCTGCGCTGCGCCGTGGTCAACCAGACGCAGACCTCCGGAAAGAATAGGCAGCAGCGGCTTCAGTTTTCCAAGACTCTGCAGAAATCCCGCGCGCGGCTTTTTCGCCGGAACAAGAGCAACTTCATCTGCAGGAGGCTTCGGTTCCGCCTCGGGCACTTTTTTCTGTGCGATTTCGATGAGGCGGTCGCCGGCGATTTCGTGTGGTACTTTCGGAGGTGCTGGGGCGTCTGGCATTGTCACCATGTTCTACCACATGGGCTGCGGGCGCAATTCCCGGGCAGCTATTTCTTCTGGCTCTTCTGGTAGTTTTCGAGCGTCGAAAAGCTTTCGCTCCTCATGCGATCGATATAGATGCGTCCGTCCAGATGGTCAATCTCATGCTGCAGAATACGCGCGTACCATCCGCTGGCTTCAATCGTTCGCGGCTTGCCGCGCTCGTCGAGACAGATGACGCGGACTTTCCGCGCCCGCGGAACGACGGCCATGAATCCGGGCAGACTCAGGCAGCCTTCATGGAAGGCCACGTCCGGCGGCGCAAGCAACTCGATTTGCGGATTGATAATAACGTGAAACTCGACTGGCTTGCGTTCGCGCTCTTTCAGGTCAGCTTCGCTGACGTTCTTGTGATACTCAGCCCGGTCTTCGATCACAGCAAACTGTAGCGACTCTCCCACCTGCGGCGCTGCCAGGCCCACGCCGGGAGCGTCATGCATGGTGTCGCGCATCCATGCGATAAGGTCCTGAATTCTGGCGCTGCGGATTTCATCAGGATCAAGTGCGCGTGCCTTCCTACGCAAAATAGGATCTCCGACGTTGACGATTTTCAGAAGCATCTGCTAAATCAGCTCCGTTTCCCATAGATCGTGTAGGTGGACGACGCCCTGAATTCGCCGCTCACCGTCGATGACCACGAGGGAGGTGATTTTTTTCTCTTCCATGACGTTCAGCGCGCGTACTGCCAATTCTTCAGCGCCGATCGTCTTTGGAGAGAGATTCATGGCCTCGCCCGCGGTCTTTTCCAGAACGTGCGAGCCGTCGCGTTCAAGCAACCGGCGCAGGTCGCCGTCGCTGATGATGCCGGCCAGCTTGCCCGCGTCTTCCACCGTCGTCATGCCGAGACCCTTGCGCGACATTTCATAGATGACTTCGCTCATCGGTGTACTAAGCCCGACACGCGGAATCGCGTCGCCGGAGTGCATAAGGTGATGGACGCGCGACAGCTTCTTCCCTAGCTTGCCGCCCGGATGCAGATCGGCGAAATCTTCAGCGCGGAAGCCTTTGCTCAGTGAAACGGCAATGGCCAGCGCATCCCCCAGCGCCAGCATGGCAGTGGTAGACGCGGTCGGCGCCAGGCCCATGCCGCAGGCCTCCTGCGGAACGCTGCAATCGAGCGCCACATCGCTGGCAAGAGCGAGCATCGATTTCAGGTTGCAGCAGAAGCTGATCAGGGCATCGCCAATCCGCTTGATCGTAGCCAGAAGCCGAAGAATTTCCTCCGTCTCGCCGCTGGCGGAAAGCGCAATGACCACGTCGCCACGCGCGACCATGCCGAGGTCGCCGTGGACAGCCTCTGCCGGATGCAGGAAAAGTGCTGGACTTCCGGTAGAACTCAGAGTGGCGGCGATCTTCTGCGCAATGATGCCGCTCTTGCCCATGCCGGTGACAACAACGCGTCCGCGCGACTGTCCGCACTGGACGATGAGGTCGACGGCCTTCTCAAAATCAGCCGCCATCGGGCCTTCGAGCCGGGCGGCGAGGTGCCGCAACGCTTCGGCTTCAATGCGGACGAGTTGTGCCGGTGTGTGTGCCATTGTGTAACCAAACATTTTGGATGGTATCAAACGTGTTGACTGAGTGCGCACGAGGAGATTCCTGTACCGTGCTCGCGCGCCCGTGTCCCTATAAAATATGAATCATAAGGAAGGCTTTGGTTTGAAACGCAATCATCTGGTCCTGATTCTGGTTATCGTTGCTCTGGTGCTCATGGTATGGGCGGGCGTGGACAACTACCGCCGTCGCAAAGCCGACGAGGCAAAGCTGCGCGAGCTGCAGGCCGTGCTGACGCCTGTTGCCCCACCTGCTTCCACTGATACAGATGTTCCTCCGGAAGAGGAGAAGTCGCCGCTCGAAGGCAAGGCGGCTCCGGCCTTCACTCTCGAGAATCTGCAAGGAAAGAAAGTGTCACTGGCCAGCTACAAGGGCAAAGCCGTCCTGGTGAATTTCATGGCCACCTGGTGCGCTCCCTGCAAAGTGGAGACGCCTTGGCTCATCAAGCTGCGCGACCAGTACGGTCCACAGGGCTTTGAGGTGCTGGGCATCTCGACCGATGACCTCGATAAAGACGACAAGAAGCAGAATGCGCAAGACAAGGCCGACATCGCCAAGTTCATCAGCGATATGCACATCGACTATCCGGTGCTGATTGACGGCGATTCCATCTCGCATCCCTATGGCGGAGTTGACGTGCTGCCGACGTCGTTCTTTGTCGACCGCAGCGGCAAGGTGATTGCGTACACCGTGGGCCTGCATGATCGCGACGAGCTTGAGAGCAATATCAAGAAAGCGCTCGCGAGCGGAGGAGCATAATGCGTCGCGTGTGGAGTGTTTTTCTGGCAGGCGTGTTCTGCCTGGGCCTGTCATGCGCCGTCGCGCAGAAGCTGGCATGGCAGACTGAGTCCAAGCCTAACGACCATCAGCTGGTGCGGTTTCTTTACCCGGAGCAGGTCACGCTCCCGGCTGGCAAACCTAGCATAGTGGAACTGCATTTCCGCGTGAACGACGGATTGCATATAAACTCCCACACGCCGCGTGAAAAGAGCCTCATCCCAACGCAGTTGATGGTTGAAGAACCAACCGGAGTAAATGTGGCCAGCATAGATTTCCCCGCAGGCGCGGACTATTCGCCGGCGTTCAGTCCCAGCGACAAATTAAGCGTATATACCGGCGAATTTATTTTGCGCGCGCATGTTACGGCGCAGCGCGGCGACCATCTGGTGCAGGCTGCGTTGCGATATCAGGCTTGCGACGCCCATTCCTGCTATCCCCCAAAGACGGCCCCAGTTGCGGTTAGCGTGATTGCCAGGTAATACCCACCCTTCAGCGATGTCATCCTGAGTGTAGCGAAGGATCTGCTTTTCGTTTCGGGCTGCACAACAATTAGCTCTTGATTGGAATTTGCCCGCATTCAGCAACCCAGGTTTACTGAATACCCTGAGCAGCCGCCAGGCGCTTCACCACACGCTCTTTTCCCAAATTCACCATCACGGCAAACAAACTCGGCGCTACGGCCTGCCCGGTAAGCGCGACGCGCGCGCCGTTGATGAGCGCTCCTGCCTTCACAACCTTTTCTTCAGCAAAGGCGCGGAGAACTTGCTCGGTGGACACCTCGGTAAACTTCGCCAAAGTTTCGTAGCGCGCTGCCAGTTCGACAAGCAGGGCGCGCACCGCATCCACTTTCAGAAATTTAGTAACGGCAGCCGGATCGTAGTCAAAGTCGTCGCTGAAGTAAGCTCGAAAGGCTGTGGCGAAGTCTTTTAGCTTGCGCGCGCGGGGCTTGACAAGATCGATGGTCGCCAGCACTTCATCTTTCGTGCGATCTGATTTAAGTTGTGCCTTTGCCCACTCTTCTTCAATCAGCGGGAGCAGTTTTGCTGGGTCATAGGCGCGGATATATTCGGCGTTGAACCAGGCCAGCTTGTCGTTATCAAAGACCGCATTTGATTTCGAGATGCCATTGAGCGAAAAAAGGCTGATCAGTTCGTCAGAGCTGAAAATCTCGCGGTCTTTCTTTGTCGCTCCTGGCGTCCAGCCAAGCAGGGCAAGAAAATTCCGGAATGCCTCGGGAACAATACCCATTTCCTTATAGGCGATGACGCTGGTAGCGCCGTGGCGCTTGGAGAGCCGCGATTTGTCCGGTCCGAGGATGAGCGGCACATGCGCGAAGACAGGCATGTCCACCCCAAGGGCGCGATATTGGAGCACCTGCTTGGGCGTGTTCGAAATATGGTCCGCGCCGCGAATGATGTGCGTGAGACGCATATCGATGTCGTCGGCAACCACGCTGAGGTGATAAGTCGGAATCCCGTCGGAGCGGAGCAGCACGAAGTCTTCGATCTCAGCGTTTGAGAATTCCACCTCGCCGAAGACCGCGTCATTGAAGCTGGTCGCGCCGCCTTCGGGGACGGCAAAACGCACGGCGCAGGCTTCTCCCGCAGCTTTGCGCGTGGCGGCGACGGCTGCGTCGATCTGGCGGCAGCGGCGATCATACATCGGCGGACGCTCCAGCTCTTCTTTAGTGCAGAAGCAGTAATAGGCATGGCCACCGGCAAGCAGTTTTTGCGCCGTCGCGCGGTAAAGGTCAAGCCGCTTCGACTGGTAAAACGGGCCTTCATCCCAGTTCAGGCCGATCCAGCGCATCCCTTCGAGAATGCCTTCAACCATTTCTTCAGAAGAGCGTTCGAAGTCAGTGTCTTCAATGCGCAGGACGAAGGTTCCGCCGAAGTGGCGCGCGAAGAGCCAGTTGAAAAGCGCAGTGCGGGCGCCGCCAACATGGAGATAGCCGGTGGGAGAAGGCGCAAAACGGACGCGAGGTTTGCTTGCTGTATCTGGCATCTAAAGTGAAGGTTTTCACTCTGATGCTACGGGACTCCGCGACAGTTCGCCAAATGGCTCTGCTTATGCTTAAGACTGCGGTGGATAGCCAGGCGCCTGCCATACGTTTACATACTGCGGAGTCACCTTCCATTGCGCGAACACAAGGACATAAAGCAGCACAATGTTGACCAGCGGAACGACCATAAGAATGCCGAGAAAAGCAGGGAAAGCGGCCTTCTTGAAGATCATCCAGTAAGGGATGATGACGATGAGTGAACCGATAAGAATAAGGATCGGCAGGAAGACCATCATGACCTGAAGCGCATGCATCTGATTCTGGTCCATTGGAGCAGCCTCGCAGAGTAGAATGCGCTTCAGCGTACAGCATATTTCCTCATTTGTATTTCTACGAGTCTCTGATTTAAGTGCATTGTCCCGTAAGGGCACGGCTTCAGCCGTGCCGCGCAAATTGCTCAAAAATCAGTTGGGCTTTAGCCCCTTAGGTAACGCTTTTGAGCTTAGTCAGAGCCTTTCTAAGTAATATCTTCGGTATCGAAGGGCGTTTTGTGGACGGCGGGAGCGCCATGCACCTGGCTCACCAGGTCTCTCACCACGTCTTCCAGTTGCTTCTGGTTTTCAATGACCGCAGTCATGCTTTTCAGCTCGGTCGGATCCTCGACCTGTTCCAGCAGCACCACGGCATGGGCCTGGGCCACATGGTCCGCGCCTAGCCCTTCGGGTGTTTTTGCCTTGACCCCCACAGCGCCCGGTTTTACGTCGAGCAACTCAGCCACGCGCTCACGAAGGTCGCCGGCAATGGGCGAGATTTTGGGGGCGGCGAGAATGAGCGTCGTATCCACGTTGACAATCCGATAGCCCGCATTCTGAATTTCTTCGAGGGCCAGATTCAGGAAGATCGAGGAGTCGGCGTTCTTCCAGCGCGGATCTCCCGGCGGGAAAAAGCTGCCGATGTCTCCGGCGGAAACCGCGCCCAGCAGTGCGTCGGTAATGGCGTGCAGCAGCACGTCGCCATCGGAGTGGCCGGCGAGGCCCTCAGGATGCTTGATGGCGAGTCCGCCGATTTTCAGCGGCACGCCGGGTTTAAAGGCATGTGAATCCCAGCCAAATCCAATGCGCATGTTCATGGTGGTCTCTTTCTACTGTACTAACGATGCGAGGCGGTCAGGTGATTCAGGTAAAACTCCGCCAAATCGAGATCGCCCGGCTGCGTAATTTTCAGGTTCGTCGGAGATCCCGGCACAACGGCAACCAGCACGCCGGCGCGTTCTACGATACTGGCTTCATCTGTCCCAACGAAGCCGTCAGCCGTGGCCTCGGCAAAAGCGCGCTTGAGCAGACCACAGCAGAAGCCCTGTGGCGTCTGCGCTTGCACAATGTACTCCCGCGGAATGGTGGCGGTGATAATGGCCCCATCGGCAGTGCGTTCCACCTGCTTGATGGTGTCCACGGCAGGCAGGCCGACAATGGCGGCGCTGTGCTTTTCCACTGCTTCGATGGTGCGCGTGATGGTGGCGGGATCAATTAGCGGGCGCACCGCATCGTGGACGAGAACAATATCGTCATCCGCGCAGGGCAGCGCGTTGAGCGCGTTGGCGACGCTCTCTTGTCGCGTATCGCCGCCAGTGACGATGCTGACTTTGCCGGAGAAGCCGTGCTCCGCGACCTGGGATTCGACGCGCTCGCGTTCATTATCGCGAACAGAAACGTACATCGCTGCGACCTGCGGCACTTGTGCAAAGACGCGCAGGCTATGGATAAGGATAGGCACGCCCGCCAGTTCAAGAAATTGTTTGGGTGCGGACGAAGCGTGATGGCCCACAGCCATGCGCGTGCCCAGCCCTGCTGCTGGAAGAATGACGAAAACCCGCATAAACATTGGAGTATACAGGAAAGCTATCGAGCATTGGCTGGACGCAGCCGAAGCTGCCCGGCTTTGAAGTACACTGGGACGGCTTCTTGGAAACGTTCTCACCGAGGGTTTGGTATGACACGTCTGCTTCACTGCTGTGCGTTAATATTCACAATATTCGCGGCGCCTGCGCTTCTCGCGCAGAAGAGCGCCACTCTGCTGGCTCCCACCCCGCCGATGGGCTGGAATAGCTGGGATTCCTACGGTCTTACGATTACCGAAGACCAGTTCAAGGCGAATGTGGATTGGGTTAACACGCACCTGAAGCAGTTTGGCTGGCAGTATGTCGTTATCGATGAAGGGTGGTATCTGCAGCATCCGGAAAATGCAGGAACAAAGGGCGCAGACCAGGGCTACACGATGGACGCCAGTGGCAGATATCTGCCTGCTGCAAACCGTTTCCCATCTGCCGGAAATGCCGGACTGAAGCCAATTGGCGATTATGTTCATTCGCTGGGGCTGAAGTTTGGCATCCATATCATTCGCGGCATTCCAAAAGAGGCGGTGGAGAAGAACCTGCCCATCGCCGGATCGTCATTCCATGCGGCAGATGCAGCGAATACCACAGACCTGTGCCGCTGGAATCCCGACAATTATGGATTGAAGGCAAATGCGGCAGGCCAGGCTTATTACGATTCGCTCGCGAAACTCTATGCGAGCTGGGGACTGGATTTCATCAAAGTCGATTGCATCTCGCAGCCTTACGACGCTCCTGAAATCCACATGATGAGCGCCGCGCTGAAGAAAAGCGGGAGGCCGATTGTGCTGAGCCTTTCACCGGGGCCAACTCCGATTGAGCAAGCAAATGATGTGCGGAAATATGCTCAATTGTGGCGAATTTCGGACGATTTTTGGGACGTCTGGAAAAAGCCAACCGGCGATACGAGCGCTTTTCCGCAGTCATTGACAGGGCAGTTCACAAAGCTGGAGCAGTGGTCGCCCCATGTCGAGCCGGGACATTGGCCGGACGCCGATATGCTGCCGCTGGGTTACCTGGGGCCGAAACCGGGATGGGGGGAACCGCGGCATTCCCGTTTTACGGAAGATGAGGCACGCACGCTGATTACTTTGTGGTCGATTGCACGCTCGCCGCTGATTCTTGGCGCGAACCTCACCCAGATGGATGACTTTACTGAATCATTGTTGACCAATCCTGAAGTGATTACTGTTAATCAGCAATCGAGTGCGAACAAGCCAGTGATTCAGACTGCTTCTACCGTTGTTTGGACAGCGAAAGGGGAGAATGGGAAGCAGTATGTCGCCGTCTTCAATCTCGGCGATAGCGAGCAGACACCTTCCTATAGCTGGAAAGATCTTGGTTTGAGCGAAACTGGCTATGCGGTCCGCGATTTGTGGCAGATGAAGGATTTGGGCCAGCAATCTGCGCTGAAAGTCACGCTTCCGCCGCACGCTTCCGCGCTTTATTCCTTGCGATAACGGAAGCGGTCGACATCAGGCTCTTGACAGCACCCGTATACTAAAAACAGAGGAAGCCCGCCGGAGCATGGCGGGCTTTCCCTTTTTGGTACAGCGTTCGATGTATCGTAAGTAGGTTTTATTGGAGGAACTTACAAAAATCCGGGGGGGGGTTTTTTATTCCCACTCAATGGTGCCCGGCGGCTTTGACGTAATGTCGTAAACGACACGGTTGATGCCGCGAACTTCGTTCACGATGCGGCTGGAGATTTTTTTCAACACGTCGTAAGGCAGGGGCACCCAGTCGGCGGTCATGCCGTCTTCTGAATGCACGGCGCGGATGGCGCAGGTGTAGGCGTAGGTGCGCTGGTCCCCCATAACGCCGACACTCTTTACCGGAAGCAGAACGGCGAACGACTGCCATATTTGTTGATACAGTCCGGCAGCCTTGATTTCCGTTACGACGATGTCGTCGGCTTCCTGCAGCAGCGCCACTCGCTCCGGAGTGATCTCACCAAGGATGCGGACAGCAAGCCCAGGCCCCGGGAAGGGCTGGCGCTGCAGAATGTCTTCCGGCATCTGCAGGTCGCGTCCGATGCGGCGGACTTCGTCCTTGAAGAGGTCGCGCAGCGGTTCGATGAGTTTGAGCTTCATCGTATCGGGCAGACCGCCAACGTTGTGGTGGCTCTTGATCGTCTGCGACGGCCCTTTTACAGAAGATGATTCGATGACGTCGGGATAGAGCGTGCCCTGCACCAGCCAGTCGACCCCTCCGGTTTGCTGCGCGATGCGGTGCGCTTCGTCATCGAAGACGCTGATGAATTCGTTTCCGATGATCTTGCGCTTGGTCTCGGGATCGGTAACGCCGGCTAGCCGCGATAGAAACCGTCCACTGGCGTCAACAGCAACGAGGTTCAGGCCAAGCTTTTCGCGCAGGTTTTCCTGGACTTTGAAGAACTCATTCTTGCGCAGCACGCCGTTGTCGACAAAGACGCAGGTCAAGTGATCTCCAATGGCCCGATGCACCAGCACCGCGGCCACAGAGGAATCAACGCCGCCCGAAAGCGCACAGATGGCGTGACCGTCGCCCACTTTTTCGCGAATAGCCGCGACGGTGGACTGAATAAAGTGCTCGGGCGTCCAGTCCGGCTTGGCCTTGCAGATGTTGAAGAGGAAATTGCGCAGCAGCTCTGTTCCCCGAGGAGTGTGATGCACTTCCGGATGGAACTGTACTGCCCAGATATTGCACTCAGGGTTGGCGATTCCGGCGACGGCATTCGATGTCTTCGCGGTCAGATGAAAGCCGGGCGGAAGATCGAGCGCTTCATCTCCATGCGACATCCATACCTGAAGAGTAGCGGGCAAGCCAGCAAAAAGCGGAATGGACGGATCGACAATCGAGACTTCGGCGTGTCCGTATTCGCGCTTGCTGGCGGAGCGAATCTTGCCGCCGAGGTGGTGCGTAATGAACTGCAGTCCATAGCAGATGCCGAGCACAGGCTTGCCGAGATTGAGCATGGCGGGGTCTGCTTTAGGCGCGTCGGCATCATAGACCGAACTGGGGCCACCAGAAAGAATGATGCCCAAAGGCTTATAGCTTTCAATTTCTGTGAGCTTTGCCGTGCATGGCAGGACTACGGAAAACACGTTCTGCTCTCGAATGCGGCGCGCGATCAGTTGTGTGTACTGGGAGCCAAAGTCGAGGATGACGATCGAGGATGTGTCCATGTATTAGTCTACTTTGAAGTTGCCAGCGTTGGCGATGGCGTCTGCGGTTCTCTCGATAGCCGCCAGAACTGGATAAACGCCACCAGCCGGGTCACCTGGAAAAAGTCCGACGCCACCATATAGAGCAGCGTAACTACGGCCCACCAAATGTAAAGCGGCGAGCCTTGCATGACAGTTGCAAATGGAAGCGGCGTTGCCGAGAAGACCATCGCCAGCACAATAAGCGCGAGCTTGACGATGCCCATGACAAGATTGACTTCGACCAGCTTGGCCGTAAGCGAACCGAGACGCAGGCTGCGATAAAGGCTGGCAGCGACACCGCGGTCCTCAAGTAGAACAAGCAGCGGAGCGGCAGAAAAAATCCAGCTCAGCAATGCCCAGATCGTAAAGATGCCCAGCGACAGAAAGATGACCAGTGCGCAATAGAGAACGAGATTCGGCTCGGCCCCGGAGAGCGAGTAACCTGCGGCCCAGTGGATGGCAAGAAACCATCCGGCAAAACTGCCGCCGAGGGCGGCAATGCGCAGCAGTTGCAGAACAATGAGCGATAGCGGTTTCATCGGCAATGCACTGTCATAACGTCGCAGAACCAGGTTGCGGCCAATGCCAGATGCGATTGCCCATACAATCGCGAGCATTGGCAGCAACCACATCACTGCGTGCAGTACCGGAGCTTTGAGCACAGTAAAGGCGTCAGCGATTATGACAGCGGCACGCATCGGGTCCTGCAGCGAGAACTGCTCAATCCCCGCAGCTTCAAGCTGGCTGCTTGTAGTGGTGTAGATCTGAGCGCCCTCGTAGAAAAGCAGTAGAAGTGCCGGTACACCGAAGAGCCAGCGCCATGCAAGCTCTCGAGCAAGTAGAGAAGGACGCGACCAGCACTCCCCAAATGTATGAACGAGAGACTGGGTACCACGGACTGCAGGCTTGGTCGTCATCAGCCCTTCACAACGATGTTGACCAGCTTGCCGGGAACGACAATGGCCTTGACGATTTCCTTACCGGCAAGGGAGGCGCGTACTTTTGCGTCAGCTTTGACGATCTCGCGCAGTGTCTCCTGATCGGCATCCTTCGGGGCCTGCACAACGGCGCGCAGCTTCCCGTTGACCTGCACCGGAATTTCAATGGTCAGTTCAGCCATTTTGCCGGGATCAGCTTTCGGCCAGGGCGCTTTGTTGATTGCCGAAACTCCGCCAATCTGGTCCCACAATTCCGCAGCAAGATAAGGCCCGAAGGGAGCAAGCAACAGCACCAGATTTGAAATCAGGTCTCGTGCCCTAGCATCTGATGCAACGGCTGCGGCGATTGCCTCCTCGTGTTCGGCGAACAGGTTGGACAACTCCATGATCGCGGCAATCGAAGTATTGAAATGCCAGCGGCCGGCGAAGTCCTGTGTGATTTTGTAGATCGTCTGATGGAGCTTGCGTTCCAGAATCTGCGCGACGTCAGAAGGCAACTGGCTGCCGGCAGAGATTGGCTGGCACATTGCCGGTGCTGCTTTCATTACGAACCTATAGACGCGCCCAAGGAACCGGCTCACACCGGCCACACCGTCCTCCTGCCAATCTAGATCGCGATCAGGCGGCGCGGCGAATAGCGAGTACATGCGCGTGGCGTCAGCGCCGTAGCGGGCGATCATATCGTCCGGCGAAACGACGTTACCCTTTGACTTTGACATCTTCGCGCCGTTCTTGATGACCATGCCCTGCGTAAAGAGGCGCTCGGCGGGTTCGTCGTTTTGGATGAGGCCGAGGTCGCGCATCACCTTCGTCCAAAAGCGCGAATAGATGAGGTGAAGAATGGCGTGTTCAACGCCGCCAATGTACTGGTCGATAGGGAACCAGTATTGGATCGCGGCCGAATCGAACGGATCCTTGTCATTCTTCGCGCTGGTGTAGCGATAGAAGTACCAGGATGAATCGACGAAGGTGTCCATGGTGTCCGTTTCGCGACGCGCGGGGCGTCCACATTTGGGACAAGTCGCGTTCACGAATTCCGGCAGTTTACCCAGCGGCGAGCCGCCCTCCTGCGTGATCTCGACATGATCCGGCAGCAGCACAGGCAACTGGTCATCCGGAACAGGAACGATGCCGTCCTTTTCGCAATAAAGCATGGGGATGGGCGTGCCCCAGTAGCGCTGGCGGCTTACACCCCAGTCGCGTAGACGAAAAGTGATGGTCGGCTTGCCGAAGCCCTTTTCCTCAGCAAAAGCAGCCATTTTCTGCTGCGCTTCCTTATTGCCGAGTGTGTTGAATGCGCCGGAATTAATCAGCAGGCTGTCTTCTTCGGTGTAAGGCAGCATCGATTCCGGTTCAGCGTTGCCTTCCGTCTCATCCGTGCGGCGCGGCAGGATAACAATGCGAATTTCCAGCCCGTACTTTTTGGCAAATTCGTAATCGCGCTCGTCATGCGCCGGAACTGACATGATTGCACCCGTACCGTATTCGGCCACGATATAGTTGGCCACCCAGATGGGCAGCCGTTCACCGTTGAACGGATTGATAGCGTAATGCCCGGTGAAGACACCGTGCTTTTCGATCTCGCCGATGTCGCCGGATTCTCGTGCTTGCCTCTGCTGGTCTAAAAGCGCGCCGACCTGTTCGGCCAAGTCGGAATTTGCTGCTGCGAATTCCTTCACCAGCGCATGTTCAGGCGCAAGCTGGATGCTGGTTGCGCCGTATATCGTATCTATACGTGTGGTGAAGACGGTGATCTTGCTGCCGGTTGTCTCTACATTTTCAACAGCAGGCAGAACAGCCGTACCTTTATGACGCATGTGCTGATGCTCGTCATCCGGTGCACCCCTGGCGTCTTCAACGGCAAAGTCAACTTCCGCGCCTTCGCTGCGGCCAATCCAATTGCGCTGCATGGTGCGGACTTTATCCGGCCAGCCGTCGAGTTTGTCCAGGCAGTCGAGCAGTTCCTGCGCGTAATTGGTAATGCGCAGGAACCACTGTTCCAGATCGCGCTGCTCAACGATGGTGTCTTCATGCCGCCAGCAGCGTCCATTGATGACTTGCTCGTTTGCCAGCACAGTGGCGCACTCTGGGCACCAGTTCACCTTGCTCTTTTTGCGGTAGGCAAGGCCGCGCTCGAACATGCGAATGAAGAACCACTGGTTCCAGCGGTAGTAGTCTGGCAGGCAGGTCGTGACTTCATTGGCCCAGTCATAGCTGAAGCCAACGCGATTCATCTGCCGCTTCATGGCAGAGATGTTGGAGAGCGTCCACTGGCGAGGCGGCGTGTTGTTTTTGAGCGCCGCATTTTCCGCCGGAAGCCCGAAAGCGTCCCAGCCCATCGGGTGAAGCACGTTGTAGCCCTGCATCCACATATAGCGGGCGAGCGCGTCGCCGATGGAGTAGTTGCGTACATGGCCCATATGCAGTTGACCCGAAGGGTAGGGCAGCATCTCCAGAACGTAGTACTTGGGCTTACCGCTTGATGCCGGCTCGGCGGCGTAGAGGTCCGGCTGCTCGGCCCAGCGCTGCTGCCAGCACGGTTCAATCTCCGCCGGGTTGTAACGGATTTCGGGAGAAGCTCCGCCTGTCGCTGCCGTTGCAGCGGTTTCTGTGGGCTTGGTTGAAGACATACTGGTTTTATTTTACCGATAGCCCGGAAATCGCCGTATTTGTAACCAGAGACTTGAGCAAGGTGACGTTCTTCCGGTCGTCATTGGGCTGCTCAATAGGGACTTCCGCGATGAAGGCGCAATGCGCAAACCGCCTGTCATTGAGCAGACGGCGGAATGTTTCGAGGCCGATTGTTCCCTGGCCGATTTGTTCATGGCGGTCCAGCTTGGAGCCGCGTGGCGCTTTCGCGTCATTTGTATGCCAGACGCGAATATTTTTTGCTTCGATGGTCGCGTCTATCAGGCGTACAGTTTCGGCGTAGCCTTCTTCGCTGACAATATCGTATCCAGCGACATGGACATGGCAGGTGTCGAGACATGCGCCGACGCGTGCGATGCCGCGCAGACAATGAATAAGCTTTGCGACCTGCTCGAAGTTGCTTCCGAGGGAGAATTCGGCTCCGGCGGTGTTTTCGATCAGGATTCGGAAATTGCAGTCTTGTGTATTGAGGCCGTCCAGAGATCGTTCAATAGATTCGGCAGCCAATCGTAAGCCCTCCTCGCGTGTCAGACCGCGCCATGAGCCGGGATGAAGGACAAGATATTCGGCTCCGAGGGTCAGGGCGCGTTTTACCTCACCGCGAGAGGCCACGATGGATTGAGAGCGGACGATTTCCGACTGGCTGCAGAGGTTGACGAGATAGCTCGTATGGATAACAAGCGGCGAGCAATCGTATTTCTTTCGTAACTCGCTCATGCGCTCGCAATCTACCGCTTTCAGAGTTGAGGATCGCCACATGCGCGGGCTGGATGAGAAGATTTGAAAGGCATTGGCGCCAATTTCGTGGGCGCGTTCGGCTGCCTTGCACACCCCGCCTGCAGTGGACAGGTGTATGCCAATGCGTCGTTGCTTCATGCTGTTCCAGTGTAGAGTCAGTTGTAGACTATACAGCTATACAGGTATATTGTCGGACGAGAACGAGTTTGTATGCGCAGAGTGATTACAGCAGAAAAGCTGCTGACTCCGGACCAAGTCATTTCCCAGCCGATTGTTGTCATCGAAGACGGCGTGATTGCTCGCATCACGTCGCGCGCTGAAGAAGCTACGCCTCGCGGCGATGTCGAGGATTATCCTGGCGCGACAATAGTTCCGACTTTCTTTGACGTGCACATACATGGCAGCGGCGGCGCGGATGTGATGGATGCCACGCGTGACTCACTTACTACTGTAGGACAGTTTCTTGCCCGGCACGGCGTCGGCTCGTATCTGGCCACCACCGTCTCGGCCCCTATGGATACAACGCTGCACTCGCTGTGCGGACTGGCAAAGCTGATTGGCTCTGACATTGACGGCGCGCGGCCGCTGGGCATTCATCTGGAAGGGCCGTTCATCTCTCACGCCAAGCGGGGAGCTCATGCCGAGCGCGATCTGCTGCAGCCGACCGCGGCCCTCTTCAACCGCATGTGGGAAGCGGCTGAAGGGCATATTCGTTTGATGACAATAGCACCGGAGCTTCCGGGAGCCGAGGAAGTAATCGCTCGGGCTATCGAACTCGGCGTTCGCATCAGCCTGGGCCACAGCAATGCGGGAATGGAAGACACTCTGCGCGGCATCAGGGCTGGCGCGACTTCAGCTACGCATACCTTTAACGCCATGCGGCGCTTTGATCATCGCGATCCGGGCATTCTGGGAGTAGTGCTGGATCGGGCAGATCTTTTTGCCGAGATTATCTGTGATGGCCTGCATGTGAATCCGACAGCCGTCCGCATGTTCTGGAAAGAAAAGGGAAGCGAGCGGGCGATTCTGGTGACGGACGCAATGAGCGCTACCGGCATGCCTGACGGCAACTACAGACTGGGCGAACTGGATGTCCGCGTTGTGAACGGCAAATGCGTTATCGGCGAAGACACCTTAGCTGGCAGCACGCTGACCATGGACCGTGCAGTGCGGAATTTCGCTGCATTTACTGGCGTGGAATTTGGCGCCGTTACGGCCCTGGCAACGCGGAATCCGGCGCGTATGATCGGACTCGATTCGCAGGTGGGGGCGCTCGAGGCTGGACGCGCGGCCGACCTGACTGTGCTCTCGCCAAAAGGTGAAGTGATCGAGACGATTCTGCGCGGGCAAGCAGTAACCGTGGCATAACAATTTCTCAAGCTCTGCAGTATGCTTCATGCTAGTTTGATTCCGTCTGGCTGAGTTTATGACAAATTCCAAATCATTCCTGCCGATTCTGGTCTTTTCATTGATTCACGTTGCTCACGCCGCATCAACTAATGCGTGCAGCAACATCCCGCATGCGGATCATCCGAAAGCACTGCTCTCAAACGATGATGTGGAGGCGGTTGTTTTTCTGCCTGATCCGGAGCGCGGCTACTATCGCTCGACCCGCTTCGACTGGTCAGGGGTGATAGGGTGTGCTTCATACAAAGGGCATGCGTTCTGGGGCAATTGGTTTTCGAAATACGATCCGCTCATTAACGATTCCATTACCGGGCCAGTCGAGGAGTTTCGCTCTCAGGACGGAGCTTTGGGCTACGGCGATGCTAAGCCGGGCGATCCTTTCGTGAAAGTAGGAGTGGGGGTTCTTCGCAAAATCGATGACACGCCCTATAAGTTCGGTACCTTCTATCCGATCGTCGATGCAGGAAAGTGGACCGTGCACACCAGCACGCGGTCGATTACGTTTGAGCAGAAGCTGCAATCGCCCATAGGCTTTGCTTACATTTATAAGAAGACGCTCGAACTGGACAAAACCGGCGCAGTCATTGCGCTCAAGCATCAGCTAAAAAACATTGGAACGAAGGCCATACAGACCGATGTTTACGATCACGACTTTTTCATGTTCGATGGACGGCCAACCGGGCCGGGAATGACCGTTCATTTTCCATTTAATCCTAAAATTCAGGATTCACCTGATACGCACTTCGACGCATCGATGGCAAAAATTGAGGGCAATACGATCTCGTATTTGCAGGAATTGCAGCCTAATCAGACGGTAGCGGGTTATGTCACCGGATATTCGGACAAGACAGCCGATTATGACATCACCGTTGAAGATCAGACCGCAGGCGTTGGAATTCAGCAGACATCCGATTCGCCGATTGCGAAGCTCTATCTCTGGTCGATTCGGACGACAATCTCGCCGGAAGCATATATCCATCTCGATATCGCGGCGGGACAAACGCAAAGCTGGACGATCCAATATCGCTTGTTCGTCAAGTAATTAGCGGACGCGGTTGCGGGCTCTCCATAGCGCTCCGATAACCGGATCGACCGCCTCTGGCAGCACCTTCACCATCGGCAGCCCACGGTGGATGGTCTCAATCATGCTCTCGCGCACAAATCCCACGCTCTTCAGAATGCCGCCAACATAAGCAATTCCGGGGAGAGGAGCATCCGGCTCCAGCGCACGCAGACGTCGGACAGCATGCACAGCATTCTCGCCCAGCATCTGGCCTCCAAGCTGCAGAACTTCAAGCGCGACAGCATCGCCGGCTTCAGCGCATTCCACAATAATCGGCGCAAGCAGGGAAAAATCCGGGAACGGTGTCTGGTTGCCAATTTCGGCCAAGTCTCCCAAGGTAGGGGCAGACCAGAACCGCATGACCTTTTCGACAATCATCGTCGGCTGCTGGAAATCATGTGCGCGCAATGCGTTCTTCAAACCTTCGTGGCCAATCCAGTAACCGGAGCCTTCATCGCCCAGGGCGGAGCCCCATCCACCAACGTTGAAAGTCTCACCAGCGCTGGTTCGGCCCAGAATGTTGGAGCCGGTGCCGCCGATCACCAGCACGCCTGCCTGTCCTGGAAAGGCTGCGTCGAGAGCAGTCGCTTCATCTCCGCAAACGAGAATCTCGCCGCCTGAGTGACGCGAAATGATCTGCTGCATCCATTCCTTCGTCTGCGGAAATCGTAAGCCTGCGGTTCCCACGCAGGAGACGGCGACTTGTTTGAGGTCTGCGCCGCTCTGGCGCGTGATTTCTTCAAGCAACGCGCGCATGTTGGCTTCGGCCTGTGCGGTTGATACGCGCAGCGGCTTTATGCTGCTGTTCTGCGCGCGGGCGAGAATGCTGTTTTCGTCGGCAAGGGCGCAGTCGGTTTTCGTGCCTCCCGCGTCAAATCCAAGATAAAGGGCCATCGTCCTACTTTCTGATTTACTCACGAGCAGCATCGGTCAGCGCGCTGGAGAGAATGTTGAGATTGCCGTCAGTCGGCGGGGCCTGCAACTGAAGGATTTTCGCAATGAACGGATAGACATTCACATTTTCAAAAGGCTTTAGAATCGTGCCCGGACGTATATCTGGTCCGGCGGCAAAGAAGATTGCCTTCATCTCGGGCATCTCGCGAGGATCATAGCCGTGTACGCCAGTATTTGGTGCATGGTCCTGCTCGCCTGCAGGCGGACTATGGGCACGAATCGCATAAGGCCCTTTGGCGACGATGATGGGGTCCCCGGCTCGCGGATTGCTGTTGTAGTGCAGCCATGAAGGCATTTTGGCAAGGCGATAGACAACAAACGCGCTGTCTGCCGCTTTAAGTTTCTGGTAGGCCCTTTCCGTGTCGGCCTCTGACTTTCCATAGAGAAGCGCTCCGACAGTTGTGAAGTTAGAAAGGTCGGCATATTGATCGAGATTGATCCACGGACCTTCTTCGCGCGCCATTCCGTGGTCGCTGACTACGATAAGGTCAATGGGCATATGAAGCGCGTCGAGATCGGCGTGCAATTTTCCGATCAGCACATCAATATGCTTTACGGCCTGAGCAACCTGCTGGCTGCCAGGACCATATTGATGCCCTGCGTGATCAACATTGGAGAAGTACAGGGTAATGAAGTGCGGGCGCCTGTCTTCCGGCATCTTGAGCCAGGCCACGATCTGGCTGATGCGCTGCTCGTCAGGGAATTTGTCATCGAAATGCAGATAATAGCTGGGCCGGACATTTTGAATCGCAGCCTCCGATCCCGGCCAGAAGAAGCAGGCTGAGCGCATCCCCTGCTTCTCGGCCAGCACCCATAACGGAGTGCCGCCATACCAACTGCCGTCGCTGCTCGTCTTCGGATCGTTATAGGAGTATCGCTCTTTGCGGTCCTCATCATAGAAGCTCATGGCGACAATGCCATGATGTTCCGGATAGAGTCCCGTGACCATCGTGTAGTGGTTTGGAAACGTAATGGATGGATAGGACGGAATCATGCCGTCCGGCGCGCTGGCGCCCTGCTTCGCCAGGGTCAACAGGTGCGTCGCGCCGTACTTCTTCGCATAGTCGTAGCGGAAGCCGTCAAGCGAGACGAGTACTACGTAGTGCTTCTGCTCTTGAACGAAAGCGTTTGGCCCATTGTCAACGGTAATGACCGGTGTGGCTTGCGGCGTCTGCGCCAGCGCAAGAGCGCTGCAAAGCAGCAGAGCTGTAACCAAAAGACGGAGCCGGTTGAGCATGGTTGTTTCCTCGAACAGATTACCTGACCGTTCGTCCGGCGTGTTTATAATCGTTGCTCCATTTATAAATGGGCCATGGCGGCTTTATCAGTAGGTGAAAGCATAAAGCGCCGCCTCTGTTTTACGATGAATACGGTCTGGTATTATCGCGCCACACCGCGGACAACTTTTTGGAGGCGCAAAACGAGAACATGCATCAACGCCGGATCGTCTGTTTAGGAACCCTTGCCATGGCTCTGCTGACATTTACCGCTTCTGCTGAAACCCCATCGAAGCTGAAAGTACCAGAGATCAAATACGAGACTTACACGATGCCGAATGGCCTTCAGGTCATGCTGACTGAGGACCATCGGCTGCCCATTGTTGGGGTCGATCTCTGGTATCACGTCGGTCCGGTCAAAGAGCGCGCGGGACGCACGGGCTTCGCACACCTCTTTGAGCACATGATGTTCGAAGGATCGAAGCATGTGGGCGAAAAGGCCCACTTCAAATACCTGGAAGCGGCAGGCGCGTCGGATATTAATGGAACTACCGACTTCGACCGCACCAACTATTTCGAGACGCTACCCTCCAACCAACTCGAACTGGCGCTGTGGCTGGAAAGCGACCGGATGGGTTTTCTGCTGGACACGCTGGACCGCACCAAGCTGACCAATCAGCGGGACGTGGTCCGCAATGAGCGCCGGCAGAGCGTCGAGAACCAGCCCTATGGTTTGGTGGACGAGGCACTGGTCCACGAGCTCTTTCCTAAAGACCATCCTTATCACGCTGACGTGATTGGATCGCATGCCGACGTTGAGGCCGCAAGGCTGGAAGACGTCCGGCAGTTCTTCAAGCAGTACTATGCACCCAACAATGGCACCATTGCCATCGCGGGGGACATTGACAAGGCAAAAACCAAGGCGCTGCTTGAAAAATATTTCGGGCCGATTCCCAAAGGCCCGGACGTGCCGAAGGTGGACGTGTCCACGCCGGACATTACTTCAGAAAAGCGCGTCACCGTCACGGACACGGTCCAACTACCCAAAGTAGAGTTTGGCTGGCTTACTCCACCGGCCTTTGCGCCCGGCGATGCTGAAGCGGATGCTGCAGCATATGTTCTCGGCGGAGGCAAATCAAGCCACCTTTATAGGAAGCTCGTTTACGAGCAGCAGATCGCACAATCGACAACCTGCTACAACCAGTCAGAGGCACTGCGCTCATGGACGACTTGTGAGTTGATGGCCCGACCGGGCGTAACCGCCGAGCAGTTGGAAAAAGCCGCCAATGGCGTCATCGATGAGTTTCTGCAGTCCGGACCAACACAGGAAGAAATCGACCGCGCACGCAACACAACCGAGTCGCGAAAGATTCGTGGACTGCAGCGCGTGGGCGGATTTGGCGGCGTGGCCGACACGCTGAACTATTACAACCAGTACACCGGTGACCCCGGCTATCTGCCTAAGGATATTGCCCGCTACAACGCACTGACGGTTGCAGGTGTGCAGAAATTCGCGCAGGCGAGCCTGACTCAGAGCCAGCGCGTAACCGTCTATGGCATTCCCGGCAAAAAAGTAGTGGATGATGTGCCGCGCAGTCCTGCCGACACGGACGCCAATGTAAGAATTCAGCCTGAGTATTCTGCCAAGTTCGATCAGTCGCAGGCATGGCGCAAAACTCCGCCTCAGGCCGGGCCGCAACCAAAGTTGTCTCTGCCTGAGCCGGTGACGTTTACCCTGGCGAACGGGCTTAAGGTGTATCTCGTCGAATCGCACAGCCTGCCGGTGGTGAGCGCTTCACTCGTTGCGCTGGGAGGCAGCGAGGGCGATTCGCCAAAAGAGCCGGGCGTGGCCGGATTCACCGCTGCCATGCTGACTGAGGGAACGGCCAAACGCACTGCTCCCCAGATTGCCGACGACACTGACCAGATTGGCGCGTCGTTGACGAAGGGCGCAGGCAATGACAACGCATTTGTGCGCATCAGCGCGTTGAGCAATGTAAGCGATCAGGCGCTGGATTTGTTGTCCGATGTAAGCCTGCATCCTGCCTTCAGCGATGCTGAAATCGAGCGCATTCGCAGGCAGCGCTTGACCTCGCTCGTACAGATGAAAGACCAGCCGGTGCAGGTCGCGTTTCAGGTTGCTGCACGCGCTATTTATGGCGCAGACAATCCATATGGATACCTCAGTATCGGCACGGAGAATGCAATCAAGGCGACCACACGCGAAGATCTGGTCAACTTCTGGCGCGAGCGCTACACGCCGGCAAATTCTGCGTTGGTTTTTGCCGGAGACCTGACGGAGAAGCAGGCCCGAGATCTGGCGGAAAAGTATTTTGGAAGCTGGTCGTCAAAGGGAACGGCTTCGCAGCCGCCCGCTGCGCCAGCGCCACCAACGCGCCGTGTCATTCTGGTGAACATGCCGGGAGCGCCGCAAACCGCGATATTCGCCGCAGGCATCGGCGTGCCGCGATCGAATCTGGACTTCGCTCCCCTAAACGTGGATAACACCATGTTGGGCGGGCTTTTCTCTAGCCGCATCAATATGAACCTGCGCGAGCAGCACGGGTATACTTACGGCGCATTCAGTCGCTTCCAGTTCTGGCGCGGCAGCGGGCCATTCTTCGCGGGAGCGTCTGTGCGTGCCGATGTCACGGGACCAGCGGTGCAGCAGCTCTTCTATGAGCTGGACCGCATCCGCACCAACCCGCTGACACCGGAAGAGCTGAAGATGTCAAAAGACTACCTGATGCGCTCATTGCCTGGTGACTTTGAGACCGTTGAAGAAACGACAGGCAGAATGTCGGAAATCTTCACGTACCAGTTGCCGCTCGATTACTACCGCGCCTATCCAGCGAAGATCGATGCGGTCACATCTAACGAGGCCGCGAGTGCGGCGCTCAAATACATTCACCCCGAGAACATGGTCCTTGTCGCTGTAGGCGACAAGGCAAAGATCCAACCAGAGATTGAGAAACTGAATCTCGGCCCGGTTGAGGAATGGAACACCGATATCGAGCCGGTCAAGAAGTAGATGAATCGATAAGGCCCGCTACTAGTGCGGGCCTCTTGTCCTGCTGGCGAGCGCACCAAATTATTTGCCATAAAGCTTCGCAGCATTGTCGTGCAGGTAGCCGCGCGCGAAGACCATTGCCTGCTGTTCGGTGACTTCGTGGTTCAGAATCATCTCTGTGAGCGCAGCGGCAAGCGCTACGCGGGCCGAGCGCACCGCCATCCAATAGCTCTCTTCGGCGCCAACAGCATCGCTGAAAGGAAATGCGTCAGAGCCGAACATTACCTTGTCTGGAAAAAGCAGCAGCCAGTGCCGCAGCACGTTCTTCAGATCAGCCGGATAGAGATAAATTCCCATCAGCGATGAATCTAGGTAGACATTTCTGCGTGCCGTTAGCCAGATGGCCTGCTCCTGAAATGGATATCCGCCATGCAGCAACACGAACGTTGTATCCCTGTAGCGGGGATCGCGAAGCACATTTTCAAGCTGAAGCGCCGTGCCGTTACTGACGCTATAGTAGTCGCCGATGCCGACCGCGGTGTGTATCTGCACCGGAAGGTGAAGGCGTCCGGCCTCGCTGATGAGATAGCGAAAGAGGTAGTCCTGAAAGTCCTTGTATTCCGCGTCTGATGGAGCTCCGCCATTCCGGTATTTTGCATAGACAGCTTCCGCCGTCTGCTTTGGCGGATCGTCGAAATGGAGCGAGCGGAAGTAGGCAATCTCAAACTTAATGCCGACGCCGTCATGTTGTTTGTTGTCTTCAAGCAGACGAGCCGCGAATTTCAAATAGTCATCAAATGTTGGTGGAAGCTCTTGCAGGCCCTCCTGCGCCAGCTCACGTCGCAGCTTTTTTTCCTGCAAGGGAACATAAACAGCGAGGTCGCCATTGCGTGAAATGAAAGTCTGATTTTTAAACGGAAAGAGCAGAGAATCAACGAAGAAGACCCAGAGAAAACGCTTAGGCGAGAGATATGGCCCCAATTCGACGCGGTTGGCGACAGCCCGTTCAATGTTCAGTTGGTCGAGAATTGTGTCGAAGTACTGATAGCCCCTTTCCTGCTGCTTAAGCCCCGCCTTTTTCTTCACCAGCCATTGCAGATGCTCAGGCGAATTGTCGTCATAGGGGTAGCCGAACAGGGCCTTTGATGCGGCGATAAGTTCAGGATTGCCGTCGCGCAGGCGAAACGCTGCGCTGGCGCCGGGTGGCGAGACCATTGCATCAACATTCGGGTCATCAGCAAATCCGGGATGTCCGTGGTTATCGAAGATACGGATGGCATCGATTTGTTTAAGCAGGCGGTCATATGTCTGCTGATACACGGCGGAAGAAGTAGGCAGTGCTTCCGGTACTTGCTGACCGCAACATGCGCCGGTGAGCAAGAAAAGAACCGCGCAGGCAAGCGCTCCGCCTTTCATCGCTAACGTCTCGCTTCTTCCGGAATCGGGTCCGCATGAAAAACTGTCTTGCGGGTATCAGCGTTTATCAACGCAAACTGTCGTGGACGGTCTGCCTTGGTGCCTTCGATTACTGTCTGCTTCGGCGCGCTGGTTTCATAACCTACTTGATCGATAAGCAGGTGTACTTGCGCAGCAGTGGATGAGGTAACAAACACTGAGAGATATGCAACCAGGACGAACTTGGAACTGTGTATGATTTTCCCAGTCCTTTCAGAACATTTGCGAATATAAACATTCCGCGTCGCATGCGTCCAGATTTAGAGGAGACAGATTTGAACGAGTATGTTCTTTCGCAGTTAAGCCAGAATGTCTCTTCTCGCCTTCGCAGGCGCGCCGCCGCTTTGCTGATTTTTGCATTCTTAATTGCGCCAGCTCTATTTGCCGGAGCATCGAAACCGTCAGCGCATCTGGTAATCGTTGCATACATCTTTCCTCGGCACGCGCTGCTCCAGCCTAGAGATATAACCGCCAACAAACTGACGCGCATCAACTTTGCCTTTGCTCTCATTCAGAATGGAAAAATTATCACAGAAGACCCATCCGATGACGCCAATATGGCCACACTGGTCGCTTTCAAAAAAAACAATCCCTCGCTCACGATCCTGGTTTCAGTGGGAGGCTGGCTCGGCTCCGGGAATTTTTCCGACGTGGCGCTCACGCGAGAGAGCCGCGCAATTTTCATTCAGAGTGTGATCGAGTTCATCAAGCAACATCAGCTCGACGGTCTCGATATTGACTGGGAGTACCCGGGTCAGGTCGGCTCAGGAAACAAGTTCCGCCCGGAAGACAAGCACGACTACACGCTGCTTCTGGCTGAACTGCGCAAGCAGTTCAATCGCGAAGCAAAGAAGCTTCATCGGCGGCTTTTTCTCACGATTGCGACCGGCGCCTCGAGCCAGTTTCTGGAACATACCGAGATGGGCAACGCGCAAAAGTATGTCGATACTGTGAACCTGATGGCCTATGACTATTACGAGCCCGGCTCCGATCCCATCACCGGAAATCATGCGCCGCTATTTACCGATCCTGCCGACCCAAAGAAAATATCCGCCGACAAATCAGTCCGGGAATATGAGCAAGCTGGCGTGCCTGCCGCGAAGATTGTGCTGGGCGTGCCTTTTTATGGGCATGTCTGGGGGCAGGTTGAAGACACAAACCACGGACTTTTTCAGCCTGGCAAGCCTGTGCCAAATGCATATGCCGGTTATACGAACATCTCAACCGGCATGTTGAACACAGGGTTCACTCGCTACTGGGACGCCGCTGCCTCAGCCCCATATCTCTACAGTGCAGCGCAAAAAAAATTCATCTCCTACGAGGACCCGGAATCGCTCGCGTTGAAATGCAGGTATGTGCTCGACCATCGGCTCGCCGGCATCATGTTCTGGGAGTACAACAGCGATCCATCGGGAAAGCTTCTCGACACCATCGACACAAGTCTTCATTCAGAGAACAAATAGCTGTGATCCATCCTATCGCGCCTATGTTGTGCGATAGGGTGGGAGACTGTAAATTTCAATCGCGCAATGCCTAAGCATTTTTATTACTGCGCGGCAATCTCGTAATGTCCGGCCTGGCGGATTGTTACAATCGCGCGACTGCCGTTCTCGGCAGCTTCACTTTGCGTTCGTTGCCCGTTGACGGCGACCTGTGCATTCGCGCTGGGCACAGGTACAGAGACATGGGCCTCAGTTCCAGGCGGCAAATCTAGGCTGATTGCCGTGTTCTGACCCTCTTTTTTTAATGAGACGTTCAGCAGTCCCCGCGGAGTTGGCTCCCCGCCTTTCGCCCAGGCCAAATCGATAAGGTCGGGTCGGATGTCCACTGTCGAGAAGCCCGCCCCTGTCGCGTGGATGCCGAGCACTTCTTCCATGAGCCACGACGTCACTCCGCTTGACCACCCGTGCGCGAGGCTCACACGATAGCCCGACATATTGTCCGCCTGAAGCGAGCCGTGAGCATCGTCCTTGTACCATGATGGATCGTAACCTTCCCAGAAACTCGTGGCGCCTTCGTCCACCATTCCGCCCCAGTATTGTCGTATCCAGTCCAGCGCTTCCGCGCGATGGCCCATTTCAGCCATAGCGCTGATCACGTAGTAGTTGTAATAGGGGGTAATGATGAGCGCGTTGTACTTGATCTTGCCTACCGTTGAGAGGGCCGCCTTCCAGATTTCTCCGTACTGTGAAGGATCGGCCGCGCCTGACAATACAGCCATCGCGTTCACCTGCCAACGGTCGCCGTATGAATCAGACTGCTTGTCCAGCAGATATTCCCGCGCCGCTGTCTTCAGATCATCTAGCTTCTTCGCAAAGACCTGCGCATTCTCCTTATCTCCCATCTCATTCAGCAGATATACGCCTTGCGCGAAGGCCGCGATGAACTCCAGTTGCGTTCCGCGCCGCGCTTCCGGCGTGTCGCCATTCAGTTCCGGAGACCAGTCAACGAAGGGCCAGGACTTGTGGTTGTTCGCATAAAGATTACGGCTGTCCAACTCTGTTTCCATGTAGTGCATGAGTTGCACAAGGCGTTCATGGAAGGACATGAGCTGTTGTTTCGAACCCATGTGGCGGTAGTATTCGGTCTCGCCCGTAATCCAGAACGCCGAATAGCCGGCAATGCCGTTCACATGCTGCCGCACCGGCGCCGGACCCATGAGCCGCTCAAGCGTGTCTTCCATTAGAAAGCGGTCGCCGAAGACGTCGTTGATGGTGCGCCCACTTACATCAAGATCGCCCATCCAGCGCCCACGATCGCGCTTCGGCGCATCCCAGATATCGTCCTGCATGCAGAGATGCGCCGTATATGCGCCAATAGCCCACATCAGGTTGAGCTTCGGGTCGGAAGATTCAAAGAAGCCCTGATACTTAACCGGATAGTAGATAAGGTCATCTTCAATCGATTTAAAGCGAAGCTTCTGGCCGCCAATAAAGCGCACAATGGCATATCGAAACGTGCTCTTGGGGGCATATGCGGAGCCATGCGCTGGAATGTACAGCGCATTCTCCCCGAGATATGGCTGCTTCAACGCCTCCGCTTCGGATTCGCCATACTGCACGGTGACCGTAGCCGGAGAATCAGAGTCAGAGACGAAGTGCAGGCGTCCGTTCGCGTTGCGGCCAAAGTCGAGCATGATCTGCGGTGAGTTGGTATTTTCTACTTGAGGTGCTGGCAGATCGACAGTGAACTCACCACCTGAACTGGAGCCCGCTTTAAGCGCGTCAGCATTCCGGATCGTTCCCACACCACCGTAAACATGTTCAACGGTCGCGGGCAGAAGAGGTGCCTGCGCAAGAAATGGCGAAATGCCATCGTAGCCCGGCCAGTCATACATGCCGGCGTCGGCATTCCATTGCAGCAAATCAATCGAGCTTTCAATCGGCCCCAGACTATCAGCAGCGGGCCATGACGCATCATCGAACCCTGCATTCTGCCAGCCCTCGTCTGCATGCAGCGACGCTTTCCATTCTTTATTGCTGATCAGCAGCGCAGGCCCGTCAACACCGCGCTCTGCGCCAATCAGCTTGACGGCGAGGATCCTGCCGGATGTCAGCTGCGCCGTGATTCTGCTGTTATTGAATGCCGGAACTCCGCTTCCGCGTACTGCCTCAATGGCGATAACGTTCTGTCCCGCCCGCAGCGCGTGGCTCACATCGGCGGTATAAACCTTAATGCCAATCGGCGCATCAAGGTTTTGCTGCACCTGGTTTACAAGCTGTCCGTTCAAGTAAGCGCGCAGCGACCGCGGCCCGGCGATGTACAACGTAGCCGATTGCGGGACGGAACGCAGGTCAAAAGTGTGCCGGAAATAATGCGGCTGTATATCATCGTTCTGCTCAAGACCCTCATAAGAGATGGCATCACTTTTCACTGCGTCCTGCTGCGTCCAGATATATTCCTCCGGCAGCGGTTTATGAGTAGCCGATTCAAGTTGAAACTGGGCGAGGTTCCGCGTTGGATCAAGCTGGTCAATCGGGATCTCAGTTGGCTTCAGCGCCTGCGCCATCCCGAGTGACGATAAAACTGCGGCTGCACCGATTCCGAGCCAGAATTTGTTTTTCAACGAATTCCTCCATGCACAGATGCACTGGCAGTTGCCGCCACTCCGAGGTAATTCCCATATCCAACAATTACAGTCGAGCCGACCAGAACAATCAGCGTGCATGCCACCAGCCAGCTTGTTCGCCTGCTGGCTCCCCGCCACTCCTTAAGCGCAATACCCCAGAGCGTGCTGAAGATGATGATGCTGGCCATGTGCAGTGTCCAGCTTGAGAATTTGAAGCGCCCCATCTGGGTTTCACCCATGGTGTAGAAGAAGAACTGCATGTACCACGTCGTTCCCGCAAGTGCGGAAAAAAGATAATTGGCGACGATGGGCACGCGCCCGTTCTCCTCAGCCTGCTCTATGCGCTCGAGCACCATTTGCATGCCGGGAGCGTCAGTTGCGGTTTCGAGAATCGGCTCTTCGCTGATCGACGGAATGTGCCCTCGCGTTTTCAGCGCAAGATATTGGTAACCAGTACGATTACGTACATTCAGAATCAGGCACCAGATGAAGTTTGTGGTGAATCCTCCGGCGAGCAACACCACCAATACCGGCAGCCCCTGCCAGAGCGGAGAAGTGCCGTGCTGCACAGTGATTTGCTTGATCGGGTCGCCCGCAGCCAATCCATACGCAAAGCAGGCGCTCATGATTCCGCAGAATGTCGCTACCAGCAGGCCGCGCTTGAGGTCAAATTCCGCGATCGCGGCCCGCTTCTCCTCATCCGACATTTCGCGTTCTTTGGAAATGCCGGCAGCTCCAGCAAAGATGATTCCCGCAACACAGACAGCGACTCCGATCAAGATGATGATCCCCGAGCGTGTGCCCAGCACTTCCGACACGAATACCCCGCGAAAAATTGGCGGCATGAGTGTGCCGAAGACGGCAGTGTAGCCCAGCGCGACTGCCATGCCCAAAGACATGCCGAGGTAGCGCATGGTGAGGCCGAATGTCAGGCCGCCCAACCCCCACAGAACACCGAAAATGTATGTCCACGCAAGACTGCTCAGAGGCGCTTCATGCAGCACAGCCAGCAGATCGCGCGTCATCAGTCCTGCAAGGAACCAGGGAACGATAATCCAACTGAAGATGCCGCCCACGAGCCAGTAGGTTTCCCATGCCCAGCGTTTCACTCCGCGATACGGAACGTAAAAGCTGGCCGACGCAAGCCCTCCGAGCCAGTGCAGAAAAACTCCCAGTATTGGGTTTGCCCCCACGAATCATCTCCTTAAATCAAGCAGTTTTCCAGACGTGGAAAATACGCCATCTTTTTGGCGTCCTCACAGCGTCATTCAACATGCTCTCAGTTTTTGCAGTGTAATCTTTTTACCATTTGAAACAAGCAAAATTATCCATCTCTCAATCGAAAATCAATCCTTTATCCACATAGCTTTTGGTACTCGGTCCAAGTACATGAAGCAGCATCCAACCCACCCGATTGTCCGATGACAATATCGCACTTAGCTTGAGTTGTTTCGCGTTTGCCTCAGCTTTCAGGACGTGTCTTTCGCGATACTTTAGGCGCGTTCCCATAGTATTTGCCAATGGGTTGCATCATTTTCTGTGAGATATTAGCTGGTGCTATGGTCAGACGAGTTTTCAAGTTGATCATTGGTGCGTTAACAATCAGCTTCTCTTTCGCAGGCTCAATGCAGGCCGCGGACCCTCCACCCTTAGCCACCCGACCAAAAATAGGCTTAGTGCTGAATGGCGGCGGCGCGCTTGGATTGGCGCATATCGGCGTTTTGCAGTGGCTGGAAGAGCACCACATACCAGTAGACGTGGTGGCTGGCACAAGCATGGGCGGTTTGGTAGGAGGGGTCTACGCCACTGGCAAATCTCCGGAGCAGGTGCGCGAATTGGTTGAAGGCATCGACTGGGATCAGATACTTAGCGATGGTGTGCCATATCGCGACCTGTCGGTCAGGAGAAAAGAAGACGCGGCACAATACCCGCTGTCGATTCTGCTTGGCTGGAACAAAGGACTCGTGACCCAGGGAGGATACAAAGCTGGCCAGCAGGTGCAGCTCTTGCTCGACAAAATAGCTCTCCCATATTCCAATCTCAAGGACTTTGATGACCTGCCCATTCCGTTCGGCTGTGTCGCTACGGACCTTGTCTCTGGCAGGCCGCATGTGTTTCGCTCCGGCTCCCTCGGGCTGGCCATGCGCGCCACCATGTCGCTGCCGGGAGTCTTCTCTCCGGTGAGGACACCGGACGCGATCTACGCCGATGGCGGACTTCTCGACAACCTTCCTGTCGATGTTGCGAAGCAGATGGGCGCCGATATCACCCTGGCCATTTATCTGCAGACAGCGCCGCTCAAGGCTACGGAACGATTGTCCTCAGTAGGGGTACTCGGCCGCGGCATCAGCGTCATGATCGCCGCCAATGAGTTAAGAAGCATGCAGCAGGCCGACATTCTGGTCAGCGTCCCGCTGCAGGACTTCACTCCCATGGACTACAGCAAGTCCAAAGCCATGATTCAGAAAGGCTATGAAGCCGCCCAGAGCAAAGCGGCTATCCTCGAAAAGCTCTCTGTCGATGACGCAACTTGGCAGCAGTATCTGGCGCAGCGTACAAGCCGCATAAAGTCTCTTCCAATTCCGGAATATGTTGAAGTCAATGGCGTTCCTGCAAAGGATGCTGCACAGATCAAAAAGCAACTCGCGGCGAATATTGGAAAGCCGATTCAACCTGATCTCCTGACGCGCCAGCTAACCACGATCTCCGGAGACCAACGCGTCTCCAATCTCAACTATGGATTAACCACCAATTTGTCCAATGTCCCCGGATTGGCGATTAATGGCACGCCGGACGCTTTCGGAAGAAACATTATCCGTCCGCTGATTGTCGTGGATGGATGGGACTACAAAAATGTGACGCTGAGTGTCGGTGCGCGATTGACTATGCTTGACTTGGGCAGGTACGGCGCGGAACTGCGCAACGACGTCCTTCTGGGGGCCGAGTATCGGCTTAGCTCTGAGTACTTCCGCCCCCTTTCCGAGTCGCGCAGCTGGTTTGTTGCGCCTGCATTCATGGCTGATAACGCACCCTTGGATTTTTATTCGAGCCAGGGGCTGATAGCCGAATATCGGAACAGAATTGTCGGCGGTAGAGGTGATTTTGGGTATATGTCGCCGCGCTCGTTCGAGTTTCGTCTTGGCTACGAAGCTGGTGAACAGCACCTTTATCCGGACGTGGGCGATCCCAATCTTTACCCGCGCGTAAGTGGCCGCGAGGGAGATACACACATCCGGATAACTCTGGATCGACTGGATAACCCGATTACTCCGATGTCAGGTTTCCATCTGGAGTCGAGAACAGAATGGTGGGACGCAAAGCCTGCTGCTGGCACTATGTTTCCTTTGGCTGAACTTTCGATGATTGGATTCAAGCCGCTGACAGGCAAGTCATCGGCATATCTCGGAGCTTCTGGCGGCAGCACTCTCTGGGAAAACCCGGGGGGACTGCCGCCATTCTCACTCGGCGGTTCTTTTCGCCTGCCTGCTTACAACACCAATGAGCTTCTCACCAATCAATACTTCCTGTTCCAGGGAGGATACATTCGCAAGCTGGGAGCACTGTCACCTCTCGCCGGAGGCAAAATCCTGTTTTTTGCCGGCGCGGACATAAGCAAAGCCTACTACCTGCAAAACGTTTCGCATCTGCCTTCAGATGGTTCGGCTGGGCTGATTATCAATACGCTGCTCGGCCCGGTTGTTGTGGGCGGCGCTATCGGCGATGCAGGTCACTATAAGTTCTACTTTGAGATCGGGCGTGCATATTTCTAAATCGCAGAGTCAGACCTGTTGAAAGTATCCGCTCTTAATCAGAGCCGCAGCATCGCGGCCGTCGACCCGCAGCGTGCTTGCCGTGCCATTGAACTGATAGTGTCTGCCCGTTACTGGCCCGCGCACCAGTATTGCCGATGCGTGCTTGAAGCGGACATTCACGGATGAATCTTGGTAATGCGCAGATGGCTCGCCCGTAGCTTTACCCTGAACAAGGGCCGCCCGCTGTTGACCACAACATGCCATGAAAAACTCCTGTCGATTTCTACACGTCCCCTGGAGGCTCAAAAATCAAAGGCTCCTTGACAAACTTATTCGCCAAAGACGCCGCTCCCGACAGCGCCAGCCAGACGACAAATCTGTCCAGCATTCCGTTCACCACATAGAACGTAAACGGAATGCTGATCCAGACGCTGAGGCAATAAAAACAGTCCATCAGCTTACCCCATTTAGTGGTTCCGAGTTTACGGCGCACTTTCACAATCACATCCCAGGGGCCATCATCAGCAGCGAGCAGATGCGATAACCGCCATACGGCGAGCGCTGCCATCACAAACCGAAACCACAAATCGGCCTTCATTTCGATAGTTATGTCCCAATGTCGTTGATGATGTTAATGGCGAACAGAATCGGGCCCGTGCTGTGGTTGTCACCACCGTCGCCCACCCATGTTGTATCGCCAACGACCAACTCAATTACATAAGCGCAGCGGCATCCGCGTGGCAACTGCCACGGGTTAGTCGCCACACAGGGATTGTTCGGATCAGGCGGTGGTCCGCCGTCCAGCGCTGTGACAATATCCCACGACGCCAGCAGTGCAGCCTGCGCCAAGGTTGGAGGGGCTGCCTGCCACAGATTCGGCACACGCACCGTTGGTGCCGTGCCCGCAGGCGCGCCGTTGGGTGTGTAGTCCGAGGCAAGGAAGGACCGCATCGATCCGCCGTTCTTCTGGTAGCTCAACGAATACGATCCGAAGTTATCGTTCGGAAGCTGCTGCGTCGCCGTGACGTCGATGGGATAATCCCACGCAATGCCAAGAACTTGTGCGGTAGTCCCGACGTAGTCTTTCAGATGCAAATCGCCGCAGCCCACTACATTGCCGATCTGCGTGATAGCGCCGACGGTGGGATAGTTGTCGATCCAGACGGCAATCTGGTCCTCGCCGGCTGCCGAAACAGGAGTAAGCAATGGAAGAGGTCCTTCATCCACTTCAAGAAAGATCACATACCGTCCGCTCGCACCGCTTGCCCACTTCAAGTTCGAGCTGATTTTCGGCACCGAGGAGTGTGGTGGGAAGAGGCACGGTTCCGCCGTCCATTGGGCAACAATATCGCCATTAAGAATGATGTTGGGTGTTACCGGGCCAGGAAAGCATCCCGAAGACCACGGATGTGCCGGAGTATTGTCGTAGATTACCGGAGCAATCAGAGGATTGCCGCCGAGCGCCGTCGGGCTTGGCGTCGGCGAAGGCAAAGGAATTGCCCCAGGGGCTGGGCCGAACTCTGCCAGTTGATACTGCGTCATCTCATTGCCGCAGCCGAAAGCATAGGCGCTGCCGGTGATGCTGATGCTGCCGCCAACAGACTGCTCGAATGCAGGATTGGAGACATTCTGCACCATTTTGATGATCGAAGGGCTGCCGTTGAATGGGTCCTGACCAACTGTTGCAGCGACCGTCGCAACAGCCGTTATCTGGATCGCATTGATCGCCAGATTGAAGACGGCGCTGACCGGAAGATGCAGTCCACCGCTGCCATACACGTCGAGATAAACGGTGACTGTCGTCGTGGCCGGAGGCAGCAGATCAACATCGAGATACCCAAGCACTCCACTGTTGACGGGCGTGCTCGAAGAAGGATTTATCGGCGGACGCGAGCAGTCCGGATATACAACCGCAGTATTGATGATGGGGCCGCCGACGCTGTAGCTGAGTGTGTAGTTCGTGAAAGCGCCACCCGCGGCCGTTCCGTCGATCTCAATGCCGGCAAGGCTGCAAACCGCAACGAACGTCAGAGATGAGCAGGCAGGAGGCGTGTCGATAATGGCGATCAGCGGCTCAAAGCAGCGTCGCAGCTGCAGGAAGAATTCCTCCAGGCAGCGGAGGGCTTCAATAAGCGTCTTCGCGCGTCCCAAGCAGCAGCCAAACTCGAGCGCCGCCACGCAATAGCAGCAGCAGTTGCGCGCAAGCGCACCCACGCCGACCTGCTCAAAGCTCTTGCCAAACAAAGCGCGCGAGACTTCCGGTGTGCAGAGTCGTTGAAAAACTGAAGCCGCGGCATTGTTGTCCACAGTGCAGTCGATCTGCCCGGCAATAATTTCCTTGGGAATATCGATCGGATACTCAAGGTCTTTTACTTGATCTTTGATCGTTGGTGCGTAGACGACGGCAAGAATCTTGACCAGAGTGCTGAAGTCGCGCTGCTCATCAATGGTCGGCGGCGTATTTACGGGCTCTCCCAGCGCCTGCCGCACGCAGCGCCAGTATTGATACAGGTAATAGGCAAATCCGCGGAACGTGCGCGGACCACGGCAAACCAGCCAGCCGAAAATCAGGCAGCACAGGATGCGCCGGTAACACCACTGCCATTGATCAGGATTGCCGAGGACCTGACGGCCTTCCTCCGGCAGTACGCGCATGGCCACGTCCGGCGTAAAGAAACGCTCGAATAATGCGACAGCAGTGTCGATTTCGTCATTGCAGGTTGGTGGATGCGCCTGCGCTTCTTTGATCAGCGTCGCGGCAGACGAGGCTAGCCCCAGTTCTCTTTCGAGAATGGGGCGGTAGGCGGCAAGAAAAGTGTTGAGGACAGCTTGGAAGTCCTGATTTTGCGCAAGGGTAGGATCTTTGATGTCAGACATGGGGACCGGCTCCTTTCGTGCATGCGTCGTTTGAAGGAGAACGCCCGCTGCAGTTCACCCCATAGTGGCGGGCCCTGCATGGCCGTTACAGGAAAGTTGCGAGGGGCCCGGAAGCGGCGTGAAGCGAACCAGAACTGGCCGGTTTTGGGATGCTAGTTGACAGCCGCCCATACCGCCAGTTATTTCTTCGCAAAATAATTCGAGGAACTACGTACCGCTATGCGGTATTACCCTGTTCATAAGGAAACTCAATGCAGCCAATAGCTTTAAAGGCAGAAACCTGTCGATGGGACAGCGTGAGCCTGGGCGAGATTATGCTGCGCCTCGACCCAGGCGAGGGACGCATCCATACGGCGAGGCAGTTCACCGCATGGGAAGGCGGCGGCGAATACAATGTCGCCCGCGGCCTGCGCCGCTGCTTTGGACTGCGGACCGCAGTCGTGACTGCGTTTGCAGACAACCCAGTTGGCCGTCTCGTCGAGGACTTCATCCTGCAGGGCGGTGTGGACACGTCTCTTATTCGCTGGGTCAAGTACGACGGTGTAGGACGCACAGTCCGCAATGGGCTGAATTTTACTGAGCGCGGCTACGGAGTACGCGCCGCTGTCGGCTGCTCAGACCGCGGCCATACAGCCATCTCGCAAGTCAAACGCGGAGACTTCAACTGGGGTGAGATCTTCGGTCCGCAGAACGGATCACGATGGTTTCATACGGGTGGAATCTTCGCCGCGCTCTCGGAGACAACACCCGAGGTTGCCATCAAAGCGATGGATACAGCGCGGAGGTTCGGGACCATCATTTCCTACGACCTCAACTACCGCGAATCGTTATGGAGGGCCATCGGCGGCAAGGCCGAAGCGCAGGGAGTAAATCAGGAACTCGTCCGCAAAGTCGATCTGCTCCTCGGCAATGAAGAAGATTTCTCCGCGATGTTGGGGATCGAGCTCGAAGGCGTTACCGAAGACTTCGACGAGTTGCCCATTCCCAGCTATGAAAAGATGCTGCGCGATGTAGCCAGGGCTTATCCCAACCTGAAGATGATCGCCACCACTTTACGCACCGCGCACACGGCAAGCCGCAACGCCTGGGGAGCGATCGCACTCTACCAGGACGAAATTGTCCACGTTCCTCAAATCGAGATCGACATTCTGGACCGCGTGGGCGGCGGCGACTCATTTGCGTCCGGGTTGATCTACGGAATCCTCGCCGGTAAACCGATAGACTGGGCTGTCCGCTGCGGCGTGGCTCACGGAGCACTCGCCATGACCACCCCCGGCGATACCAGCATGGCCACACTCGCGGAAGTAGAACGCGTCATGAAGGGCGGATCGGCGCGCATCGCGCGGTAAGAACAGGAGAGAAATGTCAGCAGAAATCAAAGCAGAGTTGGAGCGTGTTGGACTGGTGCCTGTTTTGCGGGCGCCATCAGAGAAATTAGGGCATGCCCTCGTAGAAGCAATGATCGCGGGAGGTGTGACCGTCGTAGAAGTCACCATGACCGTTCCCGGCGCGATCGATCTGCTGCGTGCACTAAAGCAGAAATACGGCAAACAATTGCTGCTGGGTTCCGGCACCGTCACGACTGCTGCTCAGGCGACAGCAACGATTGAAGCAGGAGCTGAGTTTGTTGTCAGCCCGAGCCTGCATCCTGAAGTCATCGCCAAAACGAAAGAGTTGGGCAAAGTCTCCATTCCCGGCGCGCTCACCCCGACAGAAGTCATCACTGCGTGGAATGCCGGAGCAGACTACGTCAAAGTATTTCCGTGTTCAGCCGTTGGCGGCGCGAGCTATCTCAAAGCACTGCTCGCCCCGTTTCCTGAACTGCAATTGATTCCCACTGGCGGGGTCACGCAGCAGACCGCTTCCGACTTTTTAAAGGCAGGCGCACGCGCGCTTGGTGTTGGCTCAGATCTTGTTAATGCGAAGGCCATCGCGGATGGTAAGCCGGAAGTAGTCACAAATGCTGCGCGGGCCTATCTGGAAATCATTCGCCAGGCCCGTAGTTAGCTCGTACCGGAGAACGGTACGATATCCCGAAAAATCGCCCGGGTCGAGGTTCAGCTAATTGACAACTGTTTCTCCCGGCAAAAACAATGCGTAACTGAAGGTGCGCTGAACAGAACGGCGTACCGCACAGCGAACAGATAAATTTTCAATGGGAATCCTGGACCGCTTCAGTCTCGAAGGAAAAACAGCACTGGTAACAGGCGCAGCCACCGGATTGGGTGCAGCCATCGCTATAGCCATCGCCGAGGCCGGAGCCGCCGTAGCTTGTCATGGCAATCGCCGCCCCGCTGACGCAACAGCGGAAAAAATTAGAGCAACAGGAAAGCGTTCACAAAGTTTTGCGGCCGATCTAAGCCATGCCGAGGGGCCGGAGAAGCTTTTCCGCGCCGTCACTGAGGCCATGGGCGCCCCTGACATTCTGGTCAACAACGCCGGAATGATCTACCGCAACTCTGCTGAAGCATATGAGTCCGACGCATGGGCTACTGTGCTGCAGGTGAACCTGACCAGCGTCTTCCTTCTCTCGCAGCTTGCCGGAACAGAAATGCTCAAATGCAGACGCGGAAAGATCATCAACATCGCGTCTCTGCTTTCGTTTCAAGGAGGCATTCGCGTGCCTGCCTACGCTGCCTCCAAGGGCGGAGTCGCACAGCTTACAAAAGCCCTGGCGAATGAATGGGCGGGACGCGGAGTGCAGGTCAATGCCATCGCGCCAGGATATTTCCGAACTGAGAATACATCCGCGCTCCAAAAGGATGAAACACGCAATCGACAAATCCTTGAACGAATCCCGGCACAACGCTGGGGCGAGCCTGAAGATTTAACCGGAGCCGCGGTCTTTCTTTCTTCATCGGCTAGCGATTATGTGAATGGTGAAATCCTCGTCGTCGATGGCGGCTGGATGGCGCGTTGAGGAACCGAGATGAGCGAAATTACAGAGGCGCGTCTTGAGGACGTGACACCGATTAACCCCGAACCTGGGCTGAAACGTCAGGTGCTGACCTATAACAAAAACCTGATGCTTGTCCGTCACTTGATGCAGAAAGGATGGCAGGGCGCCCGGCATAGCCATCCACACGACCAGTTGGTCTACATCATCAAAGGGCTTCTTCGGTTCACAGGCGGCCAGAATACCTTCGAAGCGAAAACCGGGGACAGCTTCATAGTCCCCGGCGGCATCGAGCATCAGGCATCCGCCCTCGAAGACTCCGAAGTCCTCGATGTCTTCAATCCCTATCGCGAGGACTATGTGCACGCACAGAGTCAGGAGCGCAGGCCATGAGGCTCGCAGCAATCCCTTCGATGATTTCGGCACTTTGTCTGGTATCTGTGCTTCCTCTTCATGCCGAAAACAAACTGCGTTCTCCCTGGGATGGCCATACCGTAAAGCTCACTGATGCGCCCTACGCATGTCCCGCGATTGTTCACCTCTCCCCAGACCTGACCACAAGCGGCTTCTATTCCGACAGCAAGTCGTCCATCATCGACCCCGAAAAATGGAAAGCTTATGCAGCAACCTCCGGTCCATACAAAGACCTCGGAAACCGAGTCGTAGATGCCGCGGACGCCTATCAAACGACCGGCAGCCGCGCCGCCGTAGAATGCGCTCTGCAGCACATGGATGTAGCCGCGAAAGATGGCGTCTTCACCGGAAAAATGTCATCGAACCAGGCCTACTACGTTCAGGGATGGGTCATAGGCGCGGTCGCCATCGCATATCTCAAAGTGCGCGACAGTGGATTAGTCCCAGCCGCCCAGAAAAAGGAGATTCTTCCATGGATCGAAGAAGTAGTCTCGCAAAGCCAGGACTATTTTGAAGCGCACAAAGCGAAGTCCGCAGGCGACGCGCAGAACAATCACCTTTACTGGGCTGGCGTCGAAGTAGCAGCCGCCGGCATCGCAGACGACCATAAACTTTTCGATTGGGGTCTCGAGACCTATAAAGCCGGCATATCACAGATACAGCCCGATGGCTCGCTGCCGCAGGAAATGCGCCGTGGCCAGCGGGCCTTGCACTACCACCTATATGCACTGGCTCCTCTCGTATATCTGGCGGAATTCGGCGAAGAGAATGGATTGCATTCCTGGGCTGAACACGACTACGCCATCAAGAAGCTGGCCGACCTTTGTATCGAAGGACTCGATGGTAACAGATTCTTAGTAAAGGCTACGGGCATGCCGCAGGACACGCCGAACGGCCCGCCGGCCGCCGAGCAGATCAGTTGGGCAAAGATTTATCTCGCCCGTTTCCCCAATCCACAACTCGAAAAGCTTCTGGAGCAGGCGAAGTCGATGAGCTACATGTATTTGGGTGGACTGCCGCCCAATCTCTCGCATGGCGGACATATCGCCAATGGAGGAGCGTTATGAATACCGTAATTGTCCCGCAACATGAAATGGAATCCGGTAAACACTCCGACCCCTACCAGTTGCAAAGCATCGATAGAGTCGTTGCGCTACTCGACATGCTGAGTGAGAGTGACGTCCCGCTTAGCCTCGCCGACATCTGCGCGCGCATGGGCCTGCATAAAAGCACAGCGCACAGGTCGCTCATCGTGCTCGAACGCACATCGATGATTGAGCGCACTTCGGAAGGCCGATTCCGGCTCGGCTTAAAACTCTACGAACTGGGCAACAGAGCCGTCGAGCAGATCGACCTGCGCGACCGCGTGCAGCCTTTCTTCCGCCGCCTTGCGATGGAAGTGGGCGAAACCGTACATCTCAGTGTTCTGCAGCGGACGAAGGTTGTCTACCTCGACAAAGTCGAACCGAACCGCCGGGTTTGCATGACTTCAAAATCCGGCACATCGAATCCCGTCTATTGCACCTCTATGGGCAAAGCCATGCTGGCTTTTCTACCAGAGGATCTGCGCGAAGAGGTCATCAGCAAAGTCAAGTTCACCCGGTTCACTCCAAAGACACTGTGTTCGCGTGAGGCCCTGATGAAATCGCTGGACCGCGTAAGGAAGCGCGGATTCGCTATCGACGACGAAGAGATCGAAGTGGGCGTCCGTTGCGTTGGCGCGCCCATCTTTGATGAGAACCGCTATCCCATTGCCGCCGTCAGCGTCTCCGGACCGGCCTCGCGAATCACCGTGCAAAGCGTTCCCGGCATCGCTGAAAAATTGATTCGCTGCTGCAACGAGATCTCCCGCACGCTGGGCATTCATGACAGACGGCGTTCAAGATACAGTTCGCCGCTATTCCATCATTACGGCAACTAACAACATCCGTGAGGGACTAAAGAATGGCTCATTCGATTTCACGCCGCGACATGTTGAAAGGCACAGGGGCATCGCTGGCCGCGTTAGGCATCGACAACGCAATGGTTCATCCCACTATTGCACAGGAAACCACCTCCACCGAAGCCACTGATAAAACTCAGGAAGCCACTCGCGCGCAACGCATGCAATGGTGGCACGCTGCCAAATTCGGCATGTTTATACACTTCGGCGTCTATAGCACTATCGAACGACATGAGTGGGTTATGGAAAACGAAGCCTGGCCCATCGGCCCTTACACGCAGCACGCAGCTATTTTCAAGCCTGCTCTCAATTGCCCTCGCGCTTGGGCGAAGCTGGCGAAGCAAGCTGGCATGAAATACATGGTGCTTACCACCAAACATCATGAAGGCTTCTGCAACTTTGATACGAAACTGACGAGCTACTGTGCGCCAAAGCAAGGACCAGGACGTGACATTGTTCACGAATACGTCGAAGCAGCCCGTGCCGAAGGGATGCATGTGGGCTTCTACTACTCACTGATGGACTGGCACCATCCTGATGGTGCGCGCTGCGCAACCGACGAAACAGCGCGCCGCAGGTTCGTGGACTACACCCACCGACTGATCCGCGAGATTCTGACCAACTACGGCAAGATCGACGTTCTCTGGTACGACGTGGCATGGCCCCTCGACGCCGCTGGCTGGGAATCGGAAAAGATGAACCAGATGGTCTTCCAGTTGCAGCCCGAGATCATCGTGAACAACCGCAACAAACTGCAAGGCGATTTCTCCACTCCCGAACAGCATATCGTCGCCGAGGCAAACGGACGCGCGTGGGAAGCATGCATGACGTTGAACGACAGTTGGGGCTACCAGCGCGCTGACGACAACTGGAAGTCGTCCAAGACGATTGTTCGCAACCTGATTCAATGCGCGCGCGATGGCGGCAATTATCTTCTGAACATCGGGCCCAAACCCGATGGCTCTATTCCAGAAGAATCAGTGAAGGTCCTGACCGAAGTTGGCCGCTGGATGGACGTTAATGGCGACTCGATCTACAAGTCTGATCTCTGCCAGGTTCGCCGCTCAAACTACGCAAGCTTCACGCGAACAGGGAACACACTTTACATGCACGTCCACTTCTGGCCCGGCGAGTATATGGCTATCAGTGGACTTAAAGCCAAGGTCAATTCAGCCCGCCTGCTGAAGATAGGTACAGAGGTCAAATTCACGCAGGATGAGTTTCAAACAAAGTTCACCGGCCTGCCCGAGAAAGCGCCTGATTATCCAGTAACAACGATTGCCATCGAATGCGATTCCGAGCCGACACAGGACACAGATTTTGTACGGAAAAACAAACCGCGCGATGGCGTGTAGGTTGCGAGTGTATCTTTGGTGATTCAGGGAAAGATGGTCGCCTTTCCCTCTGCGAGACTTCTGCGTTCTCCGCGTCCTCAGCGGTCAAAAATGTTTTCCATGCTTCAGGATGAGACTTATTTAACTGTCCAAAAATTTGGCCAAATAATTCAGTCTGAAGGAGAATTATTCCCTTACCTTTACCACAATCGTACTGAACAGCACGCCTTCAGGAATCTTGAGTTGATGCGGAGTTCCGGCTGGAATATTCACGACATCTCCAGCGGCAATTTCCTGCACATGCCCGTCCTGAATACCTGAGCCTTTGGTCTCTCCATCCGGACTCGTCTTCGCGTCGATAATACTTCCACCAGTCGTCAGCGTTGCATGACCCTGCTTGACAACAAAGATATCGTCATAATGCCCGTGAATTTCAGCGCCGCCGCTGGTCGTGCGAACAGATAGCTGTATTTTGTGGCTGCCGTAATCGCCCAGCGTCGCTCCACCGCTGCCGGAGGCTTGGGATTTCGAGACGAGATCGGTTAATTGCTTTTGGACATCCTGCGCCGGAAAATAGTCGGCCCTTTTGCCACTGGTTTGCGAATAAGCCGCAATGCTGAAAAACGATAAGGCACAAAACACAAGAAGTATTTTTTGCATGACCATCTCCTTCACTATTGCAATCCCTCAATCGGAACCGCATCCATGTCAGCGTAGTCCTGGTTCTCACCCCCCATGCCCCAGCAGAAACTGTATGCCGAGGTTCCAGCGCCGGCGTGGATCGACCATCCCGGCGACACCGCCACATCATGGTTCCGCATCACAATGTGCCGCGTTGCATCGCCTGGCCCCATCAGGTGAAAAACACGCGCCTCCGGCGCGAGGTTGAAGTACATGTAAATCTCCGAGCGCCGCATGTGAGTATGGGGCGGCATCGTGTTCCACACGCAGCCCGAATGCAAATGCGTGACACCCATCACCAGTTGGCAGCTTTTCGTGCCATCAAGGAATATGTACTTGTAGATCGTTCGCTTGTTTGCCGTCTCAATCGATCCAAGTTCTGCGGGTTTCGCATCTTCTTTTCGGACGAGAGTTGTTGGATGGCTCGCGTGGGCCAGATAACTCAACAGATAAAAAATCGCAGGCCGACTAGGGTCTTCCGAAGCAAATGTGATCTTCGGATTGCCGCGCCCAATGTAAAGACAGTCAAGATTGTTCAACGTATGGGGGCTGTCTCCGACCGTGATGCTGCCTTTCCCCCCAATGTTTAATACGCCGAGTTCACGTCGCTCGGTAAAATAAGCCGCCCTCAGTACTTCATCGCTTTGCAGAGTCAACGGCTGGGCCAGCGGCGCAGCCATCCCGACAATCGCGCGATCAAGATCGACATACTCCATCTGAATTCCGCCGGGCTGGTGCAAGGAAGCAATCAGGAACGACTCCCGCAGCTCTGATGTTGTCATGCGTGAATATCGGATCGGGTCGGCGAGCAAACGCGTTTTCATAAATGTGTTTTAAGTTCCTTCAGGGCCGTGCAAAGGGAAATCAATGTTTCGCCGGAAGTTGTTCCAGCAGCCAGCGGACATATTCGCTGCCGCCAGCGAGATTGTTATACGGCGCAGGTAGCTTTCTTCCGTCTGTGTACTCGTTGTAAAGCCAGGGATCGACGAAGCCGACCACCTTGCCTTTGCCGTACTGCGCTTCAGCGAGCAGAACGTCGCCCTTATTCATCCATATAGCTTTTGCAGGTTCTTTCGGCGTGATTGTGCAAATTTCTTTCATGTAAAGGACATGAGGGGAGTGGAAGACAGGGATATTGCTATTCACGTCGATGCGCCCCATATCAAATTTGTTCCCCTCGACCGCATTGCGCAGCACGCTGTTAAAGTGCGTGCCAAACTTCTCCGCCAGGATGTTGAGGTGCTCGATGTCCGCGTGGCTGGGGTCATTTTCCATGATGACGAGCATGCCGCCCTGCTTCACCCATCCCGCAATCTTCGCCGCCGAATCCTCATCCATGTAATGCGGGTTCTTGTTCCAGTTCGGATTGTCCGGAGAAACAATGAGATAAATCTGCGTCTTGCTGAGGTTCTGCACAGTCGGCGCTTCGTAGAGGGTGTCTGTTTTCAACCCATATTCACGCAGTAAATGGCCGAAGAGTGAATAGCCGCTGTTGCTGTAATCGTCCCATTTGTAATGATAGGAAACCATCTGCCCAGCGGCATTCTTGCGCGTCTGGCTGTTGAACCAGGCGTCGAGCAGGATCGTCTTCCCGCGCCCCAGCGTAGCAGTCTGCGCGGCTTCCATCTCCGTGCTCGCCATCAGAAAAGCGCCCACGCCTTTAGGATCGTTGTCTACGACCGGCTGGCTTACATAGTAGGAATAGCTCCCGTCATGGACTGCATCAGTGCCAAGCCCAACAGCCTGCACCGTGCCCGTAAGCGTAACCTCGCCGTCCGGATCTACTTTGACGAAGTGCTTCAGAATCCCTTGATAGGAACGCGACGCATTTGTAGAGTAAGTCGCAGGAAGATAGCCAAGCCGTACACCTTTAGCAAACGCATAAGTAAACATGCAGGCTGCCGACGACTCAAAGTAATTGCCCTTCGCGCCCGGCTTGTCCACCACCTCATACCAGAGTCCGCTGTCCTTGTCCTGATACTTTGCAACCGCTGCAGCAAGCCTCTGCAGGATGCCCAGAAGCTTCTCCCGTCCTGGATCATCTGCGCTGTAATAAGGCAGTGTATCTACGAGGGCCATCATGTACCAGCCCATACCCCGCGCCCAGAAGTTCGGTGACATCCCCGTCGTCTTGTTCGCCCAGATCTGCTTCTTTGACTCGTCCCAGCCGTGATATAGAAGTCCCGTCTTCGGATCGCGCGAATGCTGCTCCATCAGCACAAACTGCTTCGTAATGTCTGCAAAATCCTGCGGCTCATGGAATGTAACAGCATATTGCGCATAAAAAGGCTCGGCCATATAGAGGCCATCGAGCCACATCTGCTGCGGATAGCGCTGCTTGTGCCAGAAGCCCCCGTCTGAAGTGCGCAGGTGCATCGCCAGTTGCTGCCGAAGCAGAGTCGCCGCCTTGTAGTACTTCGCGTCCTGAGTCACTCCATAAAGCAGAAGTACCTCGCGCCCCAGCGCCAGATCATCCAACCGGTTGTCTTCTGCTTTGTAAGTCGGAATAGAGCCATCTTCGTTGATAAAAGGGTCGAGGGAGGCCTTGATATAGCTGTAATAGGTGCCGTTTCCTGTGTGATACCACGTGTCATTCATGCCCTGCAGAAGGACGCCAAGCTCATAGTTCCACGCCCATGGCTTTTCGCCTGAGAGAAAGTTGCCCTTCGGCCAGCGCTTGACGGTCGAATCAGCCATGCGCTGCGACCACGGCAGATCGTCCGCCTTTGCGCGAAGCGTCACGCCGCAAAGAAGCAGAAACAGGCACAAAAACGCGCAGTGTAAACGATCCTTGTTCCTGAAGCGCAGGAGAACCGAATTAGAGTGCTTTAGCAGCAGAAATGGTGCAGCCACAAGAATGATGTATCAAATGCGAATAGCTTGTGTCTGCAATCCTCTGCAATTCTGTCCCGCTGTCGGGGACATTCGCATACTGTTGCACGAATTGCTATATCTGGGGCGCTTTGCCGGAGATAACAGCGACACTATTCTTCGTCAGAACCGTCTCGACACTTTTAAGATGGCGGCGCATCGCGGCGCGCGCGCCTACGGGATCGTGCGTGGCCAGCGCGGCAAAGATCGCCTTATGCTCAGCCAGCGCCAGTTCCTGATTGGCAATCAGCCCGGTAAGCTCACTCATCTTGTAAAACATGGGCGAGAACATGCCTTGCCACAAGTTGGAAACCAGCTCGGCAAGCACGCTGTTTCCCGACATGTTCGCAATCAGCACATGAAATTTCTGGTCGGCGGCGCGGCTGTGCTCTCCCGCCAGTACCATCGCTTCCATTTCCTGGACAGTCGCCTCGACTGCGGCCAGGCCGTCCGGCGTAACCCGCATGGCTGCTTCTGACGCAACCTCGCCTTCAATCAACAGTCGCGCATGCAGAAGCTCAAACGGCCCCGGCCCCGCATCGAGCATTGGCGGCAGAAGTTTGCCGCGATGGCAGATGTACGTCCCGGATCCGGTGCGAATTTCCACAAACCCGGCAATTTCCAGAGCAACCAGCGCCTCCCGGACCGTCGGCCGGCTTACTCCAAGCTGGTGCGCCAGGTCTTTTTCCGCCGGCAGGCGATCTCCAGCTGTGAGCTTCCCGTTTTCAATCTGCCGCCGGATGCGTTCCGCCACCTGCTGATAAAGGCGCTTGTTAATGATTGGATCCAGCATCGTGCCGTCCATTTTCAACTCTCCGTTGCCAAAAGCCACTCTTGCTCTCCCATCTGCGGCAAAATGAAGTCAGGTTACCCTCTAGCTACCTGACAGGTTTACGGACACTAATTGCAAAGTTAAGAACTATAGACGTAAATCCGGGAGAACAGTTCTCAAGAATCTGCCTTACAGCTTGACAAGTATTGCATCAAGATAATACTGTTCGCCCTGCCTTAAAAAAAATGATTTTTCCGTTCTGTCCGGACAAAGTTGGGGAGATGCTCATCGGATTCCGGGAAAACGATGGTTCAACATTTGTGAGGAGGACAGGATGCTCTGGAAGCGTCACCACCAACGACGGATACGTGTCGCTATCGACCGTCACGCGAAAACATCCCTAAAATCAATCAGAATTCTCAGTCTGGCAATACTCTTCGCCTGTCTGGCTGGTGGAACATGGCTGACAGGCCGCGCGCAGGCCGTTTCCGCAACGCTGCTTGGCAACGTGAGCGATAAAACCGGCGCCAGCCTCCCGAACTCAAAAGTCACCATCGTGGAACTGGCAACCGGATCGACCCATCAGACGATCACGAATGAAAGCGGCAACTACACCTTTCCCGATCTGACGCCGGGAGCCTACTCCGTCACCGCAGAAGCTTCTGGTTTCAAGAAAGAGAGCCGCCCCACTGTTGACGTCATCGTGAACACGTCAACGCGCGTTGACTTGGATCTTGAGCCTGGAAGCGCAACCGAAACAATCACGGTCACTGACGTAACTCCGATTCTCCAGACCGACCGCGCCGATGTGAGTACGAAGCTCGAAGCCCAGCACATTGAAGACATGCCCCTGACAGTGAACCGCAACTTCCAAGGCCTGCTCAATCTGGTGCCCGGCACGTCGCCCGCAACCTTCCAGCACTCGCAGTTCTTCAACGCGCAAAGCTCGCTGCAAACCCAGGTGAACGGCCTCCCACGCCAGGGCAACAGCTACCAGATTGAAGGCATCGACGACGACGAGCGCACCGGCTTGTTGCAGATCATGATCCCTCCAGCCGATGCAATCCAAACGGTCGATGTCTCGACCAACAACTTTGAAGCTGAACTGGGACGCGCAACCGGAGCGGTGACCAACGTGACTTTGAAATCCGGATCGAATGGTTTCCACGGCTCGGTCGAGGAGTATTTGCAGAATAGCGCCTTCGATGCGCGCTCCTACTTCAACAAGAGTGTCGGCCACGTCGCATACAACTACTTCGGCGGCAATTTCAGTGGGCCCATCATCAGGAACAGGCTGTTCTTCTACGGAGATTATTTCCATACTTCCGATCACGAAGCGAATTCCAACACTCTGACGATTCCTTTTCAGCAGTACTACACGCCGAACGCAGCTGGAAATATCGACCTCAGCCCATTGCTCAAGAGCAACGGTACGGGGCAGATTTACGATCCCGACACCACGGTCATCACCACGGTGAACGGCAAAACAGTTGTTACACGCACGCCTTTCCCCAACAACCAGATTCCCGCGAATCGCGTAAATCCTGTATCAACCGCCTTGATGGGGTTGCTACCCGCGCCGAACCAGAATCTGACCAGCGTCTCTTCACCTTCGAATAACTATTTCGCTGCCCTGCCCTTCCAGAAATCCGCGAACACCTACGATGCCAAGATTGATTGGCAAATTACACAGAAAGACCATCTGAGTGGCCGCTACAGCTACCAGAGCACTACTACGTTCCAGGCGCCAGTCTTCGGATCAAAGGGCGGTGGCCCCGCGCAGGGCGGGTTCCAGGGAACAGGTAAGCAGAATGCATACAGTATCGGTGGAAATTATGACCGCGCCTTTTCGTCCACACTCCTGACCGAAGCGCGCTTAGGCGTTGCCCACTACCGCAGCGATGCTCAACCCAGCGACTACGGCTCGAACGATGCCGAAGAGATTGGCATCCCCGGCGTCAACATCAGCCAGTTCACCAGCGGCCAGGTCGGAATCTTCCTGGGCGATTTCAGCAGCAATCCATTGATCGGGTATTCCGCCTCAGTGCCGTGGATACGCGGAGAAGCCAACATCGACTTTGTGAATCATTGGACGAAGATCGTCGGCAATCACACGTTCAAATTTGGTGCCGATCTGCGTCGCATTCGCGACGATCTTCTCCAGGACCAGACGTTCAGTCCCCGTGGAGCAATCACATTCAGCGAAGGCCAAACCTCTCAGACAGGGGCGCAGACCAACATCGCCAATGAAATGGCGAGCTTCTTGCTCGATCTGCCCAGCCAGGTGGGCCGTGATCTGAACACTTATTTTCCGGCTTATCGCCAGTGGTGGTTCTTCGCCTTTGGTGGAGACAAGTGGCAGGTTTCACCCAAACTGACAGTCGACCTAGGCTTGCGCTGGGAGTTCTATCCACCAGCGGTGCCGAAAAATTCAGGCGGATTCTCCAACTACGATCCGACGACGAACAACCTTGTCATTGCCGGAGTCGGTGGGAACCCATCGAACCTCGGAATGGAAACCCGGTATACCTATTTCGCTCCACGTACCGGCTTTGCCTATCGTGTCAGTGACATGACCGTGCTGCGTGGCGGATTCGGCATCAGCTACACGCCCTTCCCCGACAACACTTATGCGTATAACTATCCGGTGCGCGCTAACAACAGCTATCAGCCTACCGGTGTCGCCAGTTCATTTACTCCGGCAGTGCTCGGCAATGGCCAGACAGCAACCTTTCAGGCTGGCTTTCCGGCGCCCGTTCCCATCGACATCCCATCGAACGGAATCATCAGCGCCAGCACCCCCGTGCTCCTCAATCAGGTCTATACCGTCATCCCCAAGAACTTTAAAAACCCCTATGTCGAATCCTGGAACTTGGCCATTCAACAAGCTCTGCCTGCTCAGTTGTCGTTACAGATGAGCTATGTGGCAAACCATGGAGTAGACATTGCAGCGCAGCAGAATATTAATCTTGCGCCGGCACTAGGTTTGGGAGCTGCAGGATTACCCGAAAATATCGCGTTCAAACGGACAGCGGCCACAAATCAATTCTTCCTCGGATTTTCCTCCAACTATCAGTCCTTGCAAGCGCAGTTGACCCGGCGCTTTACCAACGGTCTCGCACTGACTTCAGCCTTCACCTGGGGTAAGGGACTTGGCTATCAGAACGACGATGATGGCGGTCTCACCTTCTGGCTCGACCAGCGCCACAACTATGCTCCGAACGACTTCGACCGCAGATTGAATTACGAGCAGACCTTTACGTATGAATTGCCGTTTGGTCCCGGCAAACCCTGGCTCCAGCACGGCGTTGTGTCGAGTGTTCTGGGTGGATGGAAGCTCTCCGGTCTCATCTCCGTGGTGTCAGGTTCGCCTTTCACGATCACTGCGAATGGCAATTCCATCAACACCTCCGGACAACAGCAGACAGCCAACCTGTCGAAACCTTTCCATGTCCTCCACGGAATAGGCTCTGGGCACAATTGGTTTGATCCAACAAGCTTCTCCCAGCCCATCGGTTGCACCGGTACGCCATGCCCAATCCAATATGGCGTAACCATGGGCAATACGGGACGCAACCAGTTCTATGGTCCCGGTTATATCCAGGACAACTTCTCCGCCTTTAAGTCATTCCGTATCCGGGAAACGGTCAGCCTTGAAACCCGCTGCGATGCTTTCCAATTGAGCAACACACCGCAGTTCTCTAATCCCAGCAATTCAATCACAAGCACCACTTTCGGGCAGGTAACCAGTACTCTTGGCAGCGGTGCAGGTGCAGTCAATGCCATCGGCGGCGGGCGCGCACTGCAGTTATCAGGAACCCTTCGATTCTGAAGTGCCTGCGGTATAAGCGCGGGTTTAGAGGCTGAAGTAAAGTCTTCAACCCGCGCACCAGATCGAGAATAAAAAGAGGCTTCCGACCAAGAGCAGTTCATAGACACCTCTGTGTCCTCTGCGATGAAAAAAAGTCCCTCCACCGGAGGGACCAGAACAAGGCCGTATGATCTTCAACTATGATGGATTTTCACAATTCCTGGAGGTATGTTGGATGTCCGCATCGCGACGTGAATTTCTGCTGGGAATGGCAGCCGCAGGCATGACAGCAAGTCTTCCGTCATTCGCAGCGGGTAACAGTTGCCCATTTCGTTTGTCCGTTATCAACGACGAGATCACGCAGGACTTCGACCGTGCCTGCCAGATCGCCTCTCAGGACTTCGGCCTGAGCTGGATCGAACTGCGCGGCATGTGGAACAAGAACATCACCGATCTGGATGCGAAACAGATCGCCGACGCGCAGCAAATCCTCGCGAAATACAAGCTCCACGTCACCGATATCGCCAGCCCGCTCTTCAAAGTCGATTGGCCCGGCGCGCCACTCTCCAAACACAGTCCAAGCCACGACCAGTTTCACGCCGACTTCGACTTCAAGCAACAGGACAAGCTGCTTGACCATTGCATCGAGTTGGCAAAAGCCTTTCAAACCGATCGCATCCGCTGCTTCGACTTCTGGCGCCTGGACGACCAGAAGCCGTATCGCGCTGCCATCAACGACAAACTGCGCGAGGCCGCGGAAAAATGCGCCAAGCACAATCTCATTCTGCTGCTCGAAAACGAAATGGCCTGTAACACAGCAACCGGCGAAGAGGCCGTAGAAGTACTCAAGGCGGTCCCCAATAAAAACTTCATGCTGAATTGGGACCCCGGCAATGCCGCCACCTTCCCCGACATCACGCCATATCCCAACGGTTACAACCTGCTCCCGAAAGAGCGCATCGGCCACTGCCACTGCAAAGACGTAAAGCGTCAGCCCGGCGGAAAGTACGAATGGGCTCCGGTAGGCGCAGGTGTTGTCGACTGGGTAGGTCAGTTCCAGGCTCTAAAGCGCGACGGCTACCACTACGCTGTAAGCCTTGAAACGCACTGGCGTGGCGCCGGCACGCCTGAAGCCTCCACCCGCATCAGCATGAAAGGCCTGAAAGACACATTGACCAAAGCCGGCATCAACTGTTGATCATCATCATCTAACGATGTCATCATCCTGAGCGAACCCTGAACGCAGTGAAGTGGAAGTCGAAGGACCTGCGGTTACTTTCGTCAGCAACTTCATTTGGTAAAGGTCAACCTGAAAGCTAATAACGGGCTATGGGAAATATCCTCTGACCAATGCACGAAATCTTCTACTACACCTACATAATGGCCAGCCGCACCCCATGCGCTTTACATCGGGGTGACAAATGACTTGGAGCGGCGTGTATTCGAGCATAGGGAGGGCAAGACTCCGAGCTTCGCTGCCCATTACCACTGCAATCGTTTGGTGTGCTTCGAACGATATGTTTCCGCAGGCAGCGCCATTGCTCGCGAAAAGCAACTGAAAGGGTGGAGACGGGCGAAGAAGCTCTCTTTGATCGAGCGCGAAAACCCGACATGGATCGATTTGAGCGAAGGCTGGGGCAAAAGCTTCGTAAAAGAAAACGCAGGTCCTTCGACTCCGCTGCGCACCGCTCAGGATGACATCGAGCTATGCAAAACGTAGATGTTATAGCAAACTCATACTTGGCCTGATTCGAAGAAGGGTCATCCCGACCGAAGTCATTGCATAGCAATGACGTAGTGGAGGGACCTGCGGTTCACAGACTCACGCCAGGTGCCTTCACCCTCCAGCCGTAACCGCATTCAACTCCTTAACAATCCCCGAGACAAAACTCTTCGCATCACCAAAGAGCATCAAAGTCTTGTCCAGATAATAAAGATCGTTATCAATACCGGCGAAACCCGGGTTCATGCTGCGCTTGATGACCATGATCGTCTGCGCCTCATAGACGTTCAGGATCGGCATGCCCGATATCGGGCTGTCCTTCTCACGGGCCGCCGGATTGACGACATCGTTTGCACCGATGACCAGCGCAACATCTGTCCGCGGAAATTCCGGATTGATTTCATCCATCTCGATCAGCTTGTCATACGGGACATCAGCTTCCGCCAGCAGGACATTCATATGTCCGGGCATACGCCCCGCGACTGGATGAATGGCGAAACTAACCTCAATGCCGCGTTTTGTCAGGATGTCATGTAGTTCACGCAGCTTGTGCTGCGCCTGGGCAACGGCCATGCCGTATCCGGGAACGATGACCACCTTGCGCGCGGCGTCGAGAATCTCCGCCGCCTCCTCAGCGGACGCAGACCGCACAGGGCGCGCCACACTCTCTTTCACGCTGACCTGCACTGTGCCGAACGCGCCGAAGAGCACATTCGTAAAGGACCGGTTCATGGCGCGGCACATGATGACGGACAGAATGAATCCGGAAGAGCCGTCAAGCGCGCCGGCCACGATCAACACTTTGCTGTTCAGCACAAATCCCAGCAGCGCCGCCGAAAATCCCGCATAAGAGTTCAATAGCGAGATCACGGTCGGCATGTCCGCGCCGCCAATCGGCGTCACCAGCATCACGCCAAACACCAGCGCCACAATCACCATGACCGGGAACAACACCGCATGTTGGGGATGGACCACCAGCGCGACCGCCAATACAACGGCCGCGCCAAGCACCGAAAGGCTGACAATATTTTGTCCCTTATAAACAATCGGACGCTGTGGCAAAAGTTCCTGCAACTTGCCTGCAGCGATCAGGCTGCCGGTGAATGTCAGCGAGCCGATGATTACTTCCATCCCGATCTCGCCCATCTCAAACCGGCTTATATGCCCAAGCCCCACATAATATTCCGCAATGCCGATCATTGCCGCCGACAGAGCGCCAAACGCGTGACTTAAAGCTGTCCGTTGCGGGACCGCCGTAATCTTCACCATGCCAAGTGGAATGCCGATTCCTGCGCCGATAATGAGCGCGATGACAATCCACTTGTAAGCGACCAGTTCCGGGTTGTTGAGCGTCGCTATGACCGCCAGGGCAGCCGCGATCTCTCCGGCCAGCACGCCTCTCCGCGCGCTCACCGGTGAGCTCAACCACTTGAGCGCCAGTATGAATAGCACAACCGCTACGATGTAAGCGAAGTCGAGATACTGCTGAAGGGCCGCTGGGTTCATGATTTCTTGGCCCTGCCGGTTTTGAACATGCGGATCATGCGGTCGGTGATGAAAAATCCGCCCACCATGTTGCTGAAGGAAGCAGCTACCGCAATCGCACCCAGCGTAGTGCTCAGCGCCGTTTCATGCCTTCCCGTGATGATGATCGCCGCTACCACCACGATGGCGTCGAGGGCGTTGGTCAGCGACATCAGCGGCGTATGCAAAAGGGGCGATACTCGCTTGATGAGCTCAAACCCGACAAACCCCGCCAGTATGAACACATAAAGATTCGAAATAAAATCCGCCGGCATTCTTTTCTCCTAAGTTCTGGACCGCTTAACCCGCCACAGCCGCCAACTCGGCAACACGCGGATGCACCACTTTGCCCTGGTGTGTGACCAGCGACTCACGGATGATCTCATCCTCAAGATTCACTGTGATATTTCCATCCCGCAACAGCAGTTTTGCGACAGCAGTTATATTCGCCGAAAGCATCTGGCTGGCATGATGCGGAACCAGGGAAGGAATATTGACCGGGCCTAGAATGGTCACGCCTTGATGCACGACAGTCTCGCCGGCTCGGGTAAGCTCGCAGTTGCCGCCGCGCTCCGCGGCAATGTCAACAATCACCGAACCGGCGGGCATGGCAGAAACCATTTCCGCAGTAATTAGAATCGGCGACTTGCGTCCCGGCACCGCAGCCGTGGTAATTACCACATCCTGTTCGCGCAGCACTTCGGTCAGCAGTTCGCGCTGGCGGCAGTAGAACTCCTCATCCATCGCCTTGGCATAGCCGCCCTTGTCTTCTGAAGACTTTGCATCTACGTCGAGCATGACGAACTTTGCGCCAACGCTCTCCACCTGCTCCTTCACCGCCGGACGCACATCATAAGCGCAGACCACCGCCCCCAGACGCCGCGCCGTCGCAATCACCTGCAAGCCGGCAACGCCCGCGCCCAGCACAAAGACTCTGGCCGGGGTCAGCGTGCCAGCCGCCGTCATCAGCAGCGGAAACATTTTAGGCAGTTGGCTCGCGCCCATCAGAACGGCGCGATACCCTGAAATGGTCGCCATCGATGAAAGCGCGTCCATGCTCTGCGCACGCGTAATACGGGGGATTAACTCCAGCGCAAGCAACGAGGCGCCAGCCGCCGCCAGTTGCGAACACTCCTGTAAGGATGTAAGAGGTTCGCAGAAGCCAATCAATATCTGTCCCGGACGCAGCAAATCGAGGTCAGAGCGCCCAGCTTCGGGGTTCGCGCCCAGACAGCGCACCTGCGCTATGATGTCGGCTTCACGGAATACATCTTCGCGGCTGCCGATGCGCGCCCCGCGCGCGACATACATCTCATCAGGAAAACCAGAGGCAGCGCCCGCCGATTGTTCAATAATGACCTCAAGACCAGCTTTTTTCAGCGCCTCACATTGGCGGGGAATAAGGGCGACGCGCCGTTCTTGAGGAAAGGTTTCCAGCAGAGTTCCGAGGGTCCCAGGCAATCCCACCTCCTCTGGCAGTCCAAGCTATTCATTTCAGCAGTTATTGGCAAGCGATTTTGAAGTGCTGCATCATCAAACTTTCAGGCATTAAACATGGGCTGAAGAGGCTATGCAGGAAAAAACCCCATTCATCCCCAATTAAGGTTTACTTCCTACGCTGGAGGTGTAATGTCCTCTCGAACCACAAAGATACGCGCCAGCCTCTGCCTATTGGCAATGGTGGCCGCACTCTCTAAAATGCATGCGCAGACACAGCAGCCGGCAGGTATCGTCAATATCACTTTGGACGAAGCCATTCACCGCGCGCAGGCCAATGAACCCGCATTCGCCGCAAGCGTGGCTGAAAGCAGGGCAGCCGGTATCGACCGCTCCATCGCGCGCGCCGCCTTGCTGCCGAACGCCGTCTATCACAATCAGTACCTGTATACGCAGCCGAATGGCGAGCAAAACCAGGCAGGTCAGGGCGTCGGATCGCAGCCCTCCCCACGCTTCATCGCAAACAATGCCGTGCGCGAATACGCCAGCCAGGCACTGGTGAATGAAACCCTCGGCCTCGCCGGAGCCGCTGAAATAAAGCACGCTGACGCGGCTGCGGCCTTCGCTGAAGCCCAGCTTGAAGTGGCGCGCAGGGGGCTGGTCGAGACCATCGTCAATCTTTACTATGGCGCACTGGCGGCGGACCGGAAACTCGCCGTTGCCAAACGAGCCGCTGCGGAGGCCGACGCATTCGTCGATCTGACGCAAAAGCGGGAAACCGCCCGCGAAGCCGCGCATGCCGATGTCATCAAAGCCCAGCTTGAGCAGCAGCAGCGCCATCGCGATCTGGGCGACGCAACTATCGCCGCTGAAAGAGCAAAGCTCGAACTCGCTGTGCTCCTCTTTCCCGATCCGCGTACTCCATACACTTTGCAGACAAGCCAGACCATTCCGGAAGTTCCCACGCGCACCGCAGTCGAAGCAGCCGCAAACAGCAACAACCCTGACCTGAGAAGCGCCCTCGCTGCCCTCAAGCAGAGCGACGCCGAAGTGCTCGCCGCGCGCGCCGCATATCTGCCCGACCTGGGGCTGAATGTCACCTACGGCATCGACGCCCCGCAATTCGCGGTGAACGGGCCGGACGGAGTAAAGAACCTGGGCTACTCCGCGAGCGTTACGCTCGATATCCCTGTCTGGGACTGGCTCTCAACCCAGCACAAAGTCAAGCAGAGCGAGATTCGCCGCGACGCCATCCGCGTGGCCCTTACCGCTGCGCAGAGAAGGCTCATCGCCAACCTTGAAGAAGCATATAGCGAGGCAACAACGGCGCACGATCAACTGGCATCGCTTGACCAGAGCACCCAGATAGCCGCCGAGAGTCTGCGCCTCACCAAGCTGCGATACACCGGCGGCGAGGCCACCGTGCTCGAAGTGGTGGATGCACAGAACTCCCTCACTCTTGCAGAAAACGCGCGCGAAGACGGGGCCGTGCGCTATGCAACCGCGCTTGCCAATCTTCAGACATTGACGGGAACATTGTGAGACCTATGACGGAAAGAAAGTATCGAACCGGAGCCGCCATCGCATTGCTTGTTCTCACGATGGGCTGCTCAAAGAAAGAGAACGCGCCCGAAGTGCAGGTCGAAGTCCAGGCTGCGCATCCCACGCAGGGGCCGATCGCCGCCCACATCACCGCTGATGCTGTGCTGTCTCCACTGGCACAGGCCGCCATCGCGCCGAAAATCACTGCGCCGGTCACGAAGTTCTATGTGCAGCGCGGCGCGCATGTAAAGGCTGGCGAATTGCTGGCAACACTCGAAAACCGCGACCTTGCCGCAGCCGCCCTCGACAATGAAGGCAGCTACACAGCAGCAAAGGCGGCTTACGAAACATCAACCCGCGCGCAAGTCCCGGAAGATTATCAGAAGGCCGAGCTTGATTTCGCGCAGGCCAAAGCGAACCTCGATCTCAATCAGAGCATTGTAAACAGCCGCAAGCAGCTTTTTGCGGAAGGTGCGATCCCAGGCCGCGATCTCGATACGGCGATGGCTGCATTGGTGCAGGCCCAGGCCGCGTTCGATACGGCAAATAAGCACCTCGAATCCATGAAGGCCGTCAGCCACGAGGCTGCGCTCAAAGA